>DASUMC010000094.1:0-2317 GCA_036277855.1 Actinomycetota bacterium | reverse complement strand
CATCGGGCCGTCCGGCGAGCTGAAGACCAAGCCGACGCAGCACTCGGTGAAGGAGCTGCGGTCGCTCGGTCTGCAGCCCGACGCGATCGTGTGCCGTTCGGACCGGCCGATCGGGCGGCACCTGAAGGAGAAGATCAGCCTGCTGTGCGACGTGCCGATCAGCGGCGTGATCTCGGCCCAGGACGCGGACTCGATCTACCGCGTCCCGCTGATCCTCGCGAAGGAGGGCCTGGACTCGGAGCTCGCGCAGCACCTGAGGATCGACGCCGAGCCCGACATGTCCGAATGGCAGACCCTCGTCGACCGGATCGACGCCGCCATCGACCCGGTGCGTGTGGCGATCGTCGGCAAGTACGTGAACCTGCGGGACGCGTATCTGTCCGTGATCGAGGCGCTCAAGCACGGCGGGTTCCACCACGGCGTCGACGTCCAGATCGACTGGGTGTCCTCCGACGACGTCGACGAAGGCGACGTCGACGAGATCCTCCGCGACGTCCACGGCATCGTCGTGCCGGGCGGGTTCGGATGGCGGGGGGTCGAGGGCAAGCTCGAGGTCGTCCGGTACGCGCGCGAACGCGGCGTGCCGTTCCTCGGGCTCTGCCTGGGGCTCCAGTGCGCGGTGATCGAGTTCGCGCGCAGCGTCTGCGGCCTGGAGGGCGCGAACTCCTCCGAGTTCGACCCGGCCACGCCGCACCCGGTGATCGACCTGCTGCCCGAGCAGAAGGACGTGACCGATCTCGGCGGCTCGATGCGACTGGGGGCGCAGCCGTGCCATGTCGTGCCGGGGACCCGTGCCGAGCAGGTTTATGGCGAGCCCGTCGTGTACGAACGCCACCGCCACCGGTACGAGGTCAACCCCGCGTACCACGAGGCGCTCTCGGGCAGGGGCCTCGTGTTCTCGGGCCTGTCGCCGGACGGGCGGCTGGTCGAGATCATCGAGCTCGAGGGCCATCCGTTCTTCATGGCCGGACAGTTCCACCCGGAGCTGCGGTCGCGACCGACGCGCCCGCACCCGCTGTTCCGCGAGTTCGTCGGTGCTTCGAAGTCGCTCGCCGCGGCGGGGTCCGAGCGGACGGTCGCGCTGCCCGGCTAGGCTCCATCTGCTCGGCGGGGAGCGGTGGACGGCGTGAAGCGATCGGAGACGAGGTACGCGCGCAGCGGTGATCTGAGCATCGCCTATCAGGTGGTGGGCGAGGGGCCGTTCGACCTCGTGTACGTGCCGGGCTGGGTGTCGAACATCGACCTGATGTGGGACGAGCCAGGCTACGCCGCCTTCCTGGAACGACTCGCGTCCTTCTCGAGACTGATCATCTTCGACAAGCGCGGGACGGGGCTGTCGGACCCGGTGCCGCTCGACCAGCTGCCGACGCTCGAGCTGCGGATGGACGACGTTCGCGCGGTGATGGACGCCGCCGGGTCGGCACGCGCGGCGCTCCTCGGGCACTCGGAGGGCGGCAACATGTGCGTCCTGTTCTCGGCGACGTACCCGGAACGGACGTCCGCGCTGGTGCTCGTCGGGTGCTATGCCAAGCGCATCCGCTCCGACGACTATCCCTGGGCGCCCGCCGCGGAGGGTCGCGAGCGCGAGATCGAGGAGACCGAGACCCGGTGGGGTTCGCCCGACATGCTCAGGGCGCTCGCCCCGAGCAAGGCGAACGACGAGGCGTTCGAGCGATGGGTCGGGCGGTACCTGCGCCAGTCCGCGAGCCCCAAGGCCGCCGCGGCCCTGCTGCGCATGAACACCCAGATCGACGTCCGCGAGATCCTGCCCACGATCCAGGTGCCGACGATCCTGATCTACCGCACGGACGACGTCGACGTGCACGTCGACGAGGGCCGCTACATCGCCGAGCGGATCCCGGGCGCCCGGTTCGTCGAGCTGCCGGGCGGCGACCACACGATGTGGACGGGGGACGCGGCGGCGATCCTGGACGAGATCGAGGAGTTCCTGACCGGCGTCCGGCGCGGCCCCGAGCCCGACCGCGTCCTCGCTACGGTGCTGTTCACCGACGTCGTGGGCTCGACGGAGCTCGCCACGCGGCTGGGCGACCGCGCCTGGCGGGACCTGCTGGCCCGGCACCACGCGGCCGTCCGACGCGAGCTGGATCGCTGGCGCGGACGGGAGGTGGACACGGCCGGCGATGGGTTCCTCGCGACCTTCGACGGACCGGCCAGAGCGATCCGTTGCGCGGTCGCGGCGGTCGAGTCGGTCCGCGGAATCGGGATGGAGATCCGGGCCGGGGTCCACACCGGCGAGGTCGAGGTCGCGAACGGAGATCTTCGGGGCATCGCGGTCCACATCGGCTCGCGCGTCTCG
>DASUMC010000093.1:0-8067 GCA_036277855.1 Actinomycetota bacterium | reverse complement strand
CGGCTCGGCCACCCGGTCAAGCGCGGAGCGGCGGTCGCCGCGGCCGAGGGCGTCTTCCAGGACGCGTTCGGCGCATGACGTAGGCGAGCGCGGCCAAGTCATGAGGGTGCTCGTCACCGAGAACCTGTCGGACGCGGGCCTCGATCTCCTCCGCAGGGACTTCGAGGTCGACGTGCGTCCCGAGCTCGCGACCGACGGCCTCTCCGAGGCGATCGCCCCCTACGACGCGCTCGTCGTGCGGTCGCAGACCCAGGTCACGTCGGCCGTGATCGAAGCGGGCGACAACCTCAAGGTCGTCGCCCGCGCGGGAATCGGGCTCGACAACGTCGACGTCGGCGCCGCGACCCGGCGAGGCGTGATGGTGGTCAACGCGCCGTCGTCGAACATCGTCTCGGCGGCCGAGCACACGATCGCGCTACTGCTCGCGCAGGCCCGGAACATCCCGCAAGCGCACGACGACCTGAAGCACGGCCACTGGGACCGCTCGAAGTGGCAGGGCGTGGAGCTCCAGGGCAAGACGCTCGGGATCGTTGGGCTCGGACGCGTCGGCGCGCTCGTCGCGCAGCGAAGCGTCGCGTTCGGGATGCGCGTGATCGCGTACGACCCGTACGTGCCACGCGAGCGCGCGAAGGAGATGGGCATCGAGCTGATGCCGAGCCTCGAGGCGCTGCTCGTGCAGTCGGACTTCGTCACGATCCACCTGCCGCGCTCGCCGGAGACCGAGGGCCTGATCGGGGAGCGCGAGCTCGCGCTGGTCAAGGAGGGCGCGCGGCTGGTGAACACGTCCCGCGGCGGGATCGTCGACGAGCAGGCGCTCGCCAAGGCGCTCGAGGACGGCCGGGTCGCCGGGGCCGCGCTCGACGTGTTCGAGCACGAGCCTCCGGAGGACTCGCCGCTGTTCGGGTTCGAGCAGGTGGTGACGACCCCGCACCTCGGGGCCTCCACCGCCGAGGCGCAGGACAAGGCCGGCACCTCGGTGGCCGAGATGGTGCGTCTCGCGCTGAACGGAGAGTTCGTCCCGTACGCCGTGAACGTCTCGGCCGCGGCGGAGGTCGCCGAGATCGTGCGCCCCTTCCTCCCGCTCGCCGAACGCCTCGGCGCGCTCCTCACCGGTCTGGCCGAGGGCGCCGTCCGGACCGTGCAGGCCCAGTACCTCGGCCGGATCGGGGAGGCGGATACCCGCGTGCTCACCCTCGCGGTGGTCAAGGGCGTGCTCCGGCGCGTGGTCCACGAGCCCGTGTCGTTCGTGAACGCACCGATCATCGCGCGCGAACGCGGGATCGCGATCAGCGAGACGCGGTCGTCGGTCTCTAGCGACTACGTGAACCTGGTCGCTGTGCGGGCCGAGACTGATTCGGGCGAGGTGTCGGTGGCGGGCACGCTGGTCGGCAAGCGCAACGACCAGCGCGTGATGCACGTGAACGGCTACGACATCGAGATGGCGCCCGCCACCAACATGCTGTTCTTCGAGTACGAGGACCGCCCCGGCGTGATCGGCAAGGTCGGCACCATCCTCGGCGCGCACGACGTCAACATCGCCACGATGGACGTGGGTCGAGCCTCTCGAGGTGGCACGGCACTGATGGGTCTCACGCTCGACAGCGCCGCGGGCCAGGACGTGATCGACGAGATCACCTCGGCGATCGGCGGCCGCGCCGCGCGGTCCATCGTCCTCCCGGATTGATCCGTCGCACGTTGCGTTTCCCATGTGACGTTCGTCACAGATGCTTCCCTCGCAAAGTCCGCGCTGCTACAATCGCTCGGTTATGAGGCGACTCCAGGTGTCGTTCGGGAGCAGGAAGACGGGTCTCATCCCGTCCTTCATCGCGGCCGTCTAGCGGTCGCGACCCCCGCCCCTCCGGCGGGATCGCCCGAACCACCGTCCCTCGAACCAACCGAGCAATAGGAGTCGTCCGATGCGTTCCAACACCCAACCTCGAAGCGCCGTCCGAAGGCTCGCGCTCGCACGCCTGATCTCGATCACCGGCGGCGCGGCCGCGTTCGCGGCGCTGAACTTCACCGTCTACGAGCGGACGGGCTCGGCTGCCTGGCTCTCGGCGTCCTTGCTGCTGACGTTCGGCGTTTCCGGGGTGTTCGCGCCGCTCGGGGGGATGCTGGGCGACCGCTTCGACCGCAAGCGGGTGATGATCGCGTCCGATCTCGCGGGCGCGGCGTGCTTCCTCGCGTTGGCCTTCGTCCACGAGCCGGCGCTGCTTCTCGGGTTGGGGTTCCTGGCCGCCGTGATGGAGGCGCCGTTCTGGTCCGCCTCCGCCGCGGCCGTCCCGAACCTGGTCGGCAAGGACGACCTGGCGTGGGCGAACGGCCTGATCCAGGTCGGCGGGAATGCGGGGATCATGCTCGGGCCCGCCCTTGGCGGCGTCCTGCTCGCGGCGATCGGGCCGGGAATGGTGTTCGGCCTGAACGCCTTCTCATTCGTCGTGTCGGCGGCGATCATCGCGACCGTCCGTGGACGGTTCGCGGAGGATCGGACCGAGCACGAGGACGAGCACCGCGGGTTCCGCGCGGGGTTCGTGTTCATCGCGCGTGACCGCGTGCTGCGCACGATCGTCCTCGCGTGGGTGGCGCTCGTGTTCGGGATCGGGCTGGCGATGGTGGCCGACGTCCCGCTCGCCGAGCTGTTCGGGTCGGGCTCGACCGGCTACGGGTTGATGATCGGCGCGTTCGGCGCCGGGTCCGTGCTCGGGTCGCTCGCGGGCCGGAAGCTGCACGAGCGCAACGAGGCGCGCGCGCTGATCCTCGGCACGATCGTGATGGGCGCCACCACGGCGGGCATCGCGCTCTCGCCGTGGTTCCCGCCGATCCTCGCGCTGCTCGTGCTCTGCGGCGCCGCGGATGCGGTGATCATGATCGCGGACCGGAGCATCCAGCAGCGCCGGACGCCCGACGCGGTTCGGAGCCGCGTGGTGGGCGCATCGGAGGCGATGATCGACATCGCGTTGTCGATCGGTTTCGTCCTGGGTGGCCCCGCGGTCGCCGCGCTCGGCCCGCGGGCCGTGTACGCGATCGGTGGCGCGTGCGGGCTGATCGGCGCCGTGGTGCTGGTGCCGGTGCTGCGCGCGTCCAGCCGCGAGGCGAAGGCCGAACGCGAGCGGCTCGTTGAGCCCTCGGTCGACGAGATCGAGGCCGGCGAGCTCGTCGCGGCCCGGGTAGGCGGGTAGACGGGGATCGGGGGGCGGATGGACACTCGACCGATGACCGCCCCCCGATCCGCCGTTCGCCGGCTGGCCACCGCCCGTCTGATCTCGATCACGGGGGGCGCCGCCGCCTACGCCGCGCTGAACTTCAGGATCTTCGAGAAGACCGGCTCGGCGTCGTGGGTCGCGGTGTCGCTGCTGCTCACGTTCGGGGTGCAGGGCTTCATCGGGCCTCCCGCGGGCATGCTCGGCGATCGGTTCGACCGGCGGAAGGTCATGATCGCGTCGGACCTCGCCGGGGCCGCCTGCTTCGGCATGATGGCGCTGTCGTCCGAGCCGGCGTGGCTGCTGCCGTGGGCGTTCCTCTCGGCGGTCGCGGAGGCCCCGTTCTTCTCGGCCTCCGAGGCCGCGATCCCCAACGTCGCCGGGCCCGAGCTGACGACGTGGGCGAACAGCCTTCTCGGCGCGAGCAGGCTCTCGGGGATCGCGATCGGCCCGGCGCTCGGCGGGGCGCTGCTCGCGGTGTCGAACTCGGACGTCGTGTTCGCGGTCAACGCCGTGTCGTTCGTGGTGTCGGCCGTGATCATCATGACGGTCCACGCGACATTCTCGGGCGGCTCGGGCGAGGACGAGTTCCACGGGCTGAAGGCCGGGTTCCGGTTCCTCCGCCACGACCGCGTGCTCCGAACGCTGTTGCTGGCCTGGGTCGTGTTCATCTCCGGGATGGGCATGTCGATGGTGGCCGACGCACCGCTCGCCGCGTTCTTCGGGGCGGGGTCGTTCGGGTTCGGCCTGCTGATCACGGCGTGGGGCGGCGGCTCCGCGCTCGGGTCGCTGTTCGCCAAACGGATGCGGGAGGGGAGCGAGGGGACCTGGCTCGTCTCGGCGGGCGTGATCATCGCGGCCACCGGGGTCGGCGTGGGGATCTCGCCGTCGTTCGCGCTGGCCGTGACGTTGCTCTTCGTCATGGGCCTGGCCGACGGGACGACGATCGTCGCCGAGACGAACCTGCGGCAACGCCGGGCGCCCGATGCGGTTCGGAGTCGCGTGTCGGCCGCCTTCATGGGCGTGATGCATCTGATGCTGGCGTTCGCGTACATCGTGGCCGCGTTCGTCGTCCCGTGGCTCGGGCCCAAGACCACCTACGTGATCGGCGGCGTCACCGCCGGGCTCGCGGTGTTCGTCCTGCTGCGGATGAAGCGATACCTCGAGCAGGACGAGGCCGCACGGATGCAGGACGCGGCGGGATGACGCCGGCCCGAACCGCCGTCCGACGGCTGTCGATCGCGCGCGCGATCTCGGTCACCGGGAGCGCGGCCGCGTACACCGCGCTGATGTTCGAGATCTATGACAAGACGGGGTCGGCGGCGTGGCTGGCTGCGTCGTTGCTGGTGACCGAGGGGCTGACGGGCGTGGTCGCGCCGCTCACCAGCGTGTTGGGCGACCGGTTCGACCGGCGCAGGGTGATGATCCTCTCGGACCTGGCCGCCGCCGTGTGCTTCGCGGGGATGGCGGTCGCGTCGGTGCCGGGGCCGCTCGTGTTCGTCGCCCTCCTGTCGGCGTTTGCCGAGGCGCCGTTCTGGCCTGCCTCGGGCGCCGCGATCCCGAATCTCGTCCCCGAGGACCAGGTGAGCTGGGCGAACAGCCTCGTCGCCGTGGGTCGCAACCTCGGCATCATGCTCGGTCCCGCGATCGGCGGGCTGTTGCTGGCCGCCGCCGGCGCTCCGGCGGTGTTCCTCGTCAACGCGGTCTCGTTCGTCGTCTCGGCGCTGCTCGTCGTGTCGGTTCGGGGCCCGCGCTTCTCGGGCGACCGCGAAGACGAGGCGGAGTACCGCGGGCTGGCGGCCGGGTTCAGGTACCTGTGGCGTGAGCCCGTGCTGCGGCGGCTGGCGCTCGGGTGGGTCGTGTTCGTCCTCGGGGTCGGCATGGCGATGGTCGCGGACGTCCCGCTGGTCGAGGTGTTCGACGCGGGCCCCCGCGCGTTCGGTGTGATGATCGGGCTGTGGGGCGCGGGCTCGATCCTGGGGTCGCTGCTCGGCCGGAGGCTGCGCCCGGCCAACGAGGCGCGATGGCTCGTGATCGGCACGGCCCTGGTCGCCGGGTTCAGCCTGGGGGTCGCGCTCTCGCCGTGGTTCGGGCTCGTCCTGGCGCTGAACACCGCCTGGGGCGCCGCCGAGGGGCTGACCAACGTGGCGGACCAGAACATCATGCAGCGCCGCTCGCCGGACTCGGTGCGCAGCCGCGTGTTCGGCGCGCAGGAGGGGATCTGGCACGGCTCGGTCTCGGTCTCCTACATCGCGGCAGCGTTCGTGCTGCCGGTGGTCGGGGCTCGGGGGATGTACGCGATCCTGGCCGTCACGGCCGCGCTGGCGGCCATCGTGATCGCGCCGATCCTGAGACTGGACCGGCCCGAGACCTCGCCCGGCGCGGAGGCGGAGACGCCGGTCCTGCACGCGCCGGTGATCCCGGGCGACCCGGCGGCCTGAAGCGCCGGCGCGGGGTATCGTCGCCCTGAACGCCCGTTCAACTCCGGAGGCGGCGTGAGCGCGAACACCTACGACGCGATCGTGATCGGTGGCGGCCACAACGGCCTGGTCGCCGCCGCCTACCTCGCTCGCGCCGGCGCCCGCGTGGTGGTGTGCGAGGCGCGTCACAAGACCGGCGGCGCGGCAGCGACCGACCAGCCCTGGCCAGATCATCCGGAGTTCCGCGTCACGACCCTGTCGTACGTGATGAGCCTGATGCCGGACACGATCGTCCGCGACCTGCGGCTCGCCCGGCACGGATACCGCGTGCACCCGGTCGGTCCCTACGTCGTGCCGTTCCCCGACGGCCGCGTGATGATCGAGTACGACGACCCGTCCCAGAACCACGACGAGTTCGCGAAGTTCTCCAAGAAGGACGCCGACGCGCTCGAACGCTGGGAAGCGTGGATCGGCGGCCTCGCCGCGGTGCTCGGCCCGCTGCTGATGACCACGCCGCCGCAGATCGGCTCCAAGCGCCCCGGCGACCTGTTCGAGCAACTCCGCCTGGCGTGGCGGTTGCGCGACCTGGACGTCCGCACGGTCGGGGAGGTGACGCGGCTGCTCACGATGAGCGTGGCCGATCTGCTCGACCGGTTCTTCGAGTCCGAACAGGTCAAGGCCGTGATGGCGATCGACGGTCTGATCGGGACGTGGGCCGGTCCCCACGAGCCGGGGACCGCCTACGTGATGGCGCATCACGAGATCGGCGATGTCGGGGACGGGACCCTCGGCTCGTGGGGCGTCCCCGAGGGAGGGATGGGCGCCGTGGCCGAGTCGCTCGAGCGCAGCGCCCGTGCGTTGGGGGCCGAGGTGCGCACCGGGGCGGCGGTGGACCGGATCCTGGTCGCCGGCGGAGGCGCTCGCGGCGTGGTCCTGGCGGGCGGGGAGGAGCTGCTGGCCCCCGTCGTCGTCTCGGCATGCCACCCCAAGATCACGTTCCTGCGGCAACTCGACCGCACGGACCTCCCGGCCGATTTCGTCCAGGACATCGAGCACTGGTCCACGCGCTCGGGCGTCGTGAAGATCAACTGCGCGATCAGCCGACTGCCGACGCTGGCCGCCGAACCCGATTGGAGGGATTTCTCGGGCGGGTTCGAGATCGCGCCCTCGATCAACCAGATGGAGCGGTCGTTCGAGGAGGCTCGGGCGGGGCGGCCCGCCACGCTGCCGTTCTCCGACGGCGTCATCCCGACCACGCTGGATCCGTCGCTCGCGCCCGAGGGCGCGCACGTGGTCTCGCTGTTCACGCAGTGGGTCCCGCACACGTGGTCGGAGGAGCCGCATCGAGAGGAGCTCGAGGCCTACGCGAACCGCGTCGTGGAGGCGTACGAGGACGTCGCGCCCGGGTTCCGGGAGTCGATCGTCGCGCGCCAGGTGATCGGCCCCTACGACATGGAGACGGAGTGGAACCTGATCGGCGGCAACATCTTCCACGGCGAGCTGTCGGCCGACCAGCTGTTCCACATGCGTCCCGCGCCCGGGTACGCCGATTACCGGACGCCCATCGACGGCCTGTATCAATGCTCGAGCGCCACGCACGGGGGCGGGGGCGTGTCCGGCATCCCCGCGTACAACTGCGTGCGCGAGATCCGCAGGGACCGGAAGCGCCGGAGGAGGCGTCGGTGAAGGAGCCGTACTCGTTCACGTTCTACACCGCGTCGTGGTACCGGCGTTCGCCGTACTGGCAGCGAACCGTCGAGGCCGGTTGCACGAGCTGGGACCTGTACAACCACATGTTGATCCCGACCCTGTACGACGACGACGAGCAGGAGTACTGGCACCTGGTCGAGCACGCCGGGCTGTGGGATGTGGCGGTCGAGCGGCAGGTCGAGATCGTCGGACCCGACGCCGCGAGGTTCACGCAGCTCCTCACGTGCCGGGACCTGTCGCGCTGCGATGTGCTGCAGTGCAAGTACGCGCCGATCATCGCACCGAACGGCGGGATCGTGAACGATCCGATCCTGCTGCGTCTGGGCGAGAACCATTTCTGGCTCTCGCTCGCCGACTCCGACGCGATGCTGTACGCGCTCGGCGTGCAGGCGTTCGCCGGGATGGACGTGACGATCCGCGAACCCGACGTCTCGCCGCTTCAGGTCCAGGGGCCGAAGAGCAGGGACGTGATCCGGGTGCTGTTCGGGCACGAGGTCGCGGACCTGCGGTACTACCGGTGTTGGGAAGGGGACCTTGGTTCGATCCCGGTGGTCGTCTCGCGCACGGGGTGGACGGGTGAGGTCGGTTACGAGATCTACCTGCGGGACGGCTCGCGCGGCACCGAGCTCTGGGACCGCGTGATGGAGGCGGGAGCTCCATCTCGGATCCGCGCGATCGCCCCGAGCGACCAGCGGCGGCTCGAAGCGGGGATCTTCAACTACGGCAACGACATGACG
>DASUMC010000092.1:0-9975 GCA_036277855.1 Actinomycetota bacterium | reverse complement strand
ACCCTCACCGGCGATCGCGCTGAAATGCACGAACACGTCGGCGGTACCGTCGTCCGGAGTGATGAATCCGAAGCCCTTCTCGGGGCTGAACCACTTCACGGTTCCGATTGCCACGTGCGATCCCTCCTTCCTTTCGCCGTCGGGGCCTGGTTGCTTGCCCTTCACGGCGCCGGCCGTAGCAGCCGGGCGAGGGAACTGCTCGTAGCTGGAAAACCGCGATCGTTGCCCTCGGGACCACGGTACCATTTCGCCCACCGCCGGCGACAACCGTGTCGGCGCGCCTGCCGGAGGTCGAGGGGATGCGCGAGGCCCGAGCACGATCGGCACATCGGACGCTCCTCGCCGTGGCGATCGCCGCGAGCGTCCTCGGGATCTCGTCCGCGCCCTCGGCGTTCGCGCAGGACCAGGGCAGGACACCCGGCGACGGCGATCAGGTCGTGCTCACGGGCGAACTGCTCGTTCCCGTGGGAGCCACGGTCGGCACCGCGGTGATCTTCAACGGGGACGCGACGATCGACGGCACGGCCACCGAGAGCGTGGTGGTGTTCAACGGCGACGTCGAGATCACCGGGACGGTGGGTGACGACGTCGTGGCCTTCAACGGTCGCGTGATCGTCCGTTCCGGCGCCGAGGTGGACGGCGACATCGCCAGCCGACACGACCCGCAGATCGAGGATGGAGCCACGGTCGGGGGCGAGATCAAGGGGATCTCGGGCCGGTTCGACCTCGCGGGGCTCGGCTGGGTCGCACGCTACGTGTGGTGGTTGGGCTACACGATCTCCACCCTCATCCTGGGGCTCGTGCTGCTGCTGTCCCTCCCCCGCGTCGACGGTCCGCTCGCCGACGCGTTCCGCCGGCGGATGGGCGCCTCGTTCGGGTTCGGCGCGGCGATCTTCTTCCTGCTGCCGATCGCCGCCGTGCTGCTGCTCATCGTGGTGGTCGCGATCCCGCTGGGCGTGTTCCTGCTGCTCGCGCTCGCCCTCCTGTACACGTTCGGCTACGTCGCGGGCGCGCACGTGCTCGGAAGGCGGCTGGTGAAGCAACCGGGCTCGCGGTACGTGGCCTTCCTCGTCGGATGGCTGATCCTTCGCGGCCTCGGATTGATCCCGTTCCTCGGCGGTCTCGTCTGGGTGCTGGCCTCGATCGCGGGTCTCGGTGCGCTCGTGATCGCCGCTCGCGGATCGACGTCGGTCCCGGTGCCGGCGCCGCCGTTGCCCGCGGCTCCGATCCCCGAACCCCCGCCCGCCGTCTGAGCCGCGGTCAGGCGCCCGACCCGAGCGACGGCTCGGCCGGCCGCGCTTCCGCGAACCGTTGTGCGAGCACCCGCATGACGCCGATCCCGATGTCCGGGCGGTCGTGGATCATGCTCTCGAACTCGCGGCGCCCGATGCGGATCGCGCGGACGTCTCCGTCCGCGACGAGCGACGCCATCCGCGGACCGTGCGTGATCAGGGATATCTCGCCGAGGACCTCGCCTCGGCCTCGCCGGGCGATCTCGGAACCGCCGGCCTCCACGCGCACGGTGCCGCTCGCGACGATGAACAGCTCGTCACCCAGCTCTCCCTCGGACGCGAGGAGCTCCCCGTCCGCGAACGATCGCTCCTCGGCCACCTCGGCGATCGCTCCCAGGTCGGCGGGTGCGAGCCCGTCGAACAGGGGGACGCGACGCAGGAACAGGACGCGCTCGATCACCGGCATCGTCGTCGCCCTCTGAGCCATCCCGTCCCCCCCGCCGCCTCGCGCGGTCACCGCCCCGGCGCACGCCGCGACGAACGCATCATCGTCCGCCGACGCCCGTTCCAGCCAATCGGCGGGCAGGTCGCGGCGAGGCCCCTCGGTCGGCTCCCACAGCGCGAGGATCGACGCGGCCAGGGACGCGTCGGTGGTCGACTCCAGCGTCTCGAGGGCGTTCGCGACCTGATCCGGGTCTCGCGCGTCGAGGCTCTCCACCGCGGAGCGGACCGCGGCACCGTCGCTCGAGATCAACGACAGCGCCCGCAGAGCGGAGCGCCCGTTCGCCCGGGCGCGTTCGAGCAGCGCGTCCCTCAAGAGGCCGGCCGCCTCGCCGTCGGCCGGGACCGCGGCGGCGAGCGCGTCGTCCCCGGCCGCCTCGCGCGATCGCTCGGCGACGAACGCGCGGACGCGCTCGTCCCGGCCGCCGAGGTCCAGCCGGGCCAGCGCCCGCAGCGCGGCGTCCCGAGCGGCCGGGCGAGCCAGGGCGTCGAGCACCGCGTCCACCGAACGGCCGCCGAGCTGCACCGCGGCGTTCGCCGCCGCCTCACGCACCCTCGCGCTCGGGTCGTCGAGCCCGCGGATCGCCGGCCCCACGGCGTCGTCGGGTCGCACCGCCGCGAGGGTCGTCAGCGCGGCGGACCGAACCCCCGCGTCCTGATCGTCGAGCGCGGGCGCCGCGAGCCCCGCCGCGGCATCGGCCGGCACCGCGGTGAGGCGCCGGAGCGCGGTCGATCGCACCGAGGGGTCGGTGTCGGCTGCGAGCCGGAGCAGCACGCGAGCGGCGGCGGTCGTGTGCGGACCCGTCGAGACGGCCGACGCCGCGGAGGCGGCCACCGCAGGATCGGGATCGTCGAGCAGCGACAGGAACGCTTCGGCGTCGATCCGCCCGGGGGTGGCCGCGAGGGCGTCGAGGGCCTGCGCGCGGACGGAGGCGACGTCGTCGCGAAGGGCGCGTTCGAGCGCCGCGGTGGCTCGGGGGTCGTCGACGTCGCCGAGCAACTGGACCGAGAGTCGTCGAACGGTGGGCTGCTCGTCGTCCATCGCCACGAGCAGGCTGTCGAGCGTCTGGGCGTCGGGCGCGAACGCGAACGGGACCCCCGCCACCGCGATGTCGGGGAACACCTCGGGCCGCCCCTCGCGCAACGCCGCGACGAGCGCGGAGGCGTACGACGCGCGGACGCGCCACGTGACGAACACCGCGATCGCGGCGGTCGCGAGCCCGATCGCGGCGAACTGCCGAGGAGTCAGCACGTCCTGGCCGACCAGCGCGATGATCCCCGCGATCGCGGTCCCGGCCTGCGCGGGTCCCCCGTTCAGGAACGTTCGCACCTGATCGCGTCGCGCATCGGGCACGACGTTCGTGAGCGTCTCCCAGGCGGGGGAGGCGACGCCCTGCAGCCATACCCCGTCGACGAATCGCAGGATCACGAGCGTCACGAAGCCGGCGCTGACGAGCAGGATGCCGAACGACCCGACGTACAGCAGTGGGAGCACGAGCATCATCGACGCGATGCCGAACCGGCCGAAGAGCCGATTGGTCACGAGCACCGACACGAGGAACGCGGCGCCGGTCATCGCGGCCCAGAACAGACCGAAGAACCCCGCGAGGTCGCCCGCGTCGGGGAACCGATCGGTCGCGGCGGTCGCCCAGGGCAGGTACAGCGAGAAGAACAGGACCGAGAACAGGACGGCGGCGAGCGTCATCCACACCAGCAGTCGCGAGCGCCGCACGTACCCGAACGCGACGGTGAGGTCTCGCCACGGCGACACCTCGCGGCGCCGGGCCCTGCGAACCCGGGGTTGCGCGGGCGTCCCGGCCGAGGACAGGACCACACGGCACAGCGCGAACGAGACGGCGAGCGCCGCCGCCCAGACCAGCAGCAGGTTCTCCGTGCCGATCAGGCCCACGAGCGGATCCGTCAACAGGCCGCCGGCTACCGAGCCGAGGATCTCCCCGGCCGCGATCAGCGGGAACAGGCGCTTCGCGCGACGCGTGTCGGTGACCACACCGGCCGTGCCCCAGACGAAGACGTTCTGCAGCAGCACCGCGAGCGCCACGGTCAGCCACAGCACCGGGAAGATCCACCGTCCGTCGGTGAGCAGCGCGATCCGTTCGAGCAGGACGACGGCGCCCAGCCCTGCCGGGATCGCGAGGTAGGCACGCCGACGGTCGACGCGCCCGAGCAGCGCGGCCAGGCCCATCATGAACACGAACGCGGTGGCGCCCTGGGCGAGGTAGATCAGCGGCAGCGCGTCGGTGCCGATCCGATCGAAGAAGAGCGCGTTCGCGCCGCTCTGCCCGATGGCGAGGCCGGCCATGCCGACGAACGACAGGGCGCTCATCGACAGGACGAGCCTTGTCTCGTCCGGCCGGATCTTCAGCGTTCGCTGGATCGCGCTCATCTCAAGGGCCGGGCCGCATCGCGCATCGAGCCCACGACCCCGACCGCGTCACCCGTCAGCCGACCGGCTCGTCTCGGGCGGGCGCGCCGACGCGCAGCACCAGCGCGTCGAGCGGGTGACCCTTGAGGGAGACGTGCCGCCGTTCGAGGTCGTCGTGGGCCATCGCGGCGGCGGCGGCCGTCGCATCGCTCACCAGGATCTCGCCGGCGGCCGCGTTCGACGCGAGGTGCGCCGCGATGTTGACGGGGTCGCCGAGCGCGGTGAAGTCGCTCGACCCCCTCGTCCCCACGATGCCGACGAAGGCGACCCCGGTGTGCACGCCGGCGCCCAGCGGCACCCAGGGCTCACCCTCCGCGTGACCCGTCGCGTCCAGCAGCGCCTCGGCGGATTCGACGGCGCGCCGGGCGTGACCGGGACCGGTCATGAGCGGGAGGAACAGCGCCACGACCTCGTCGCCCACGAACTTCTCGATGATCGCGTCGGCCTCGACGAGGACGTCCTTCGACACCCTGTAGAAGCGGTTCATGAGCCGGGTGAACTCCAGGGTGGGCATCTGCCGGGCCAGCTTGCTCGAGCCGCGGATGTCGGCGAACAGCATCGAGAGCTCGACCTCGGCGCCGTTGATCTCCCCGTCCTCGGCCGCGGTGGGGCACATCTTCGCGACGGCCTCGACGCCCTTGAAGCACCGGCCGCAGATCTTTGGGTTCTTCTCCCAGGGCGAGTAGCCGAAGCGACGGAGCACGAACGCTCCCGGGCGGCCGAACGGCGCGGAGCAGAGCCTGCACCTGGGCGAGGAGGGGATGAAGCGGAGCGGGCTCTTGTCCTGCAGGTGCGGATGGGTCCCGCTCAGGAACGCGGCCCATTCCTCTTGGGGGGTCCGCTCGGTGGCCATCTCAGCGTGCAGCCTAGGCAATCGCGCCGCGTTCGTCCTGGGCGATGCCGGAGGGAGGGGGCATGAGCCGTTCCCCCGATGGGTAGAGACACCGTTCCCGAGACGGGAGGTGACCGATGGGCATCGTGCTCATCCTGCTGGGGCTCGCGGCGGCCGGACTGATTGTCGACTTCGCAGTGGAGAACTGGTCCTCTGCTGCGAACGAGGTGACCTTCTCGCTGTTCGGCGGTTCGTTCACGGCCACCCAGGTCGAGCTGGTGATCGGCGCGGCCGTGCTCGGCGCGATCGCGATCGCGTTCTGCGTCCTCGGCGCCGGGCTCCTGCGTGGGAGCCGCGGCCGCCGGCGGACGACGAGGCGCCGGATGTCCGAGCTCGAACACGAGAACGCCGAGCTCCGGGATCGGCGTCCCGGCGAGGACGACCCGGTCGTCCGCGTCGACGACGGCGCGCCCGTCCAGTCCGGGCGCTGACCCCACACCCACCCACCGCACGCCGGCGACCCGGTCCCGGGTCGCCGGCGTGACGGTCTCCGACCGCGTCGCGCTCCGGGCCGAATCCGACCTGGGCGCAGGCGCGGGAACCCGCCGCGGGTCCGGCCGGTCGTGTCAGGGGGAACCGAGCGAGAGGAGGCCCCGGATGCGGCCAGAAGGCAGGCGGCGGCCAGGAGGCGGGCGACGGAAGGTATCGGCGGCGGCCGGGGTCGTGGCGCTCGGGACGCTGGTACTCGTCCCGGTGCTCGGACAGGGTCTCGCCTCGGCGAGCGGCGGGGGCGGGTGCGGCCGGCCCGTGACGGACGAGAAGGGGACCGGGGTCGATATCCGCGACTACTGCTTCTCCCCGACGATCCTGCGCGTGTCGACGGGCGAGATCGTGACGTTCACCAACGTCGACCCGGTCCCGCATTCGGTCCTGGGCGCGAACGCGACCTGGGGCGACTACGCGGGGTTCAAGAAGAGGTCGGTCACGTACCGATTCTCCGAGCCGGGCGTGTATCCGTACGTGTGCACGTATCACGCCGGGATGGTCGGCGCCGTGGTGGTGGGTGACGGCGTCGGCGGCGCGATCGGCACGTCGACCGCGGACGGCCCCGTGACGAAGGTGGACGCCTCCGACCTCGGGCTCGAGAACACGTCCTCCGTCGACCGGCAGCCCTCGGAGGCCGTGGGCGGGTGGCCCGTGATCGTGGCCGCCGCGATCGTGGCCGGCGGGTTGGCCGTGATCGTCGTGCGTCGGCGGCGTTCGCCCCCAGCGCATGCGGTGGAGGATCGGTAGCGTCGATCGCGTCACGCTTCCTCGGGCCACCCTGGCCGAACCCACCGTCACTCGGCCGTCGGCGACCGATCGAGGCCGAGGGGTCACGCTCGTCCTCCTCCTCGTCGTCCTCGACGCGCTCCTCCCCGCATGTTCGAGGCAGGACGTCGCCCAGCCGGCGACCGGGTCGACGTCGCCCGGCGGCGGTGGCCCGACGTCACCCGCGGCCCCGCCGAGCGCAGGTCCGACACCGAGCGAGCCCGATCTCGCGGACGCGCGGATCCGGCTCGTGCCGGTGGCCGAGCTCGAGCAACCGGTCGCGATGGCCGTGCGGGCCGGCGATGACGCGCTGTACGTGGCCGAGAAGGTCGGGCGGGTCGTCGCGCTCTCTCCGGAATCGGATCCGAGGGTCGTCCTCGACCTGACGAACCGCGTCTCGCTCGGGAGCGAGCAGGGCCTCCTGGGTCTCGCGTTCTCGCCGGACGGTCGCTACCTCTACGTGGACTTCACGGACACGGAGGGCGACACGCACCTGGCCGAGTTCGCGTTCGACGACGACGGCGCGGATCCGGCGAGCGAGCGCCTGGTGCTGTTCGTCGAGCAGCCGTTCTCGAACCACAACGGGGGCGCGCTCGCGTTCGGACCGGACGGGCACCTGTATGTCGCGCTCGGGGACGGCGGGAGCGCCGGCGACCCGATGGCGAACGCGCAGTCGCTCTCGACGCTCCTCGGCAAGCTGCTGCGGATCTCGCCCAGACCCTCGGGAGGCGAGCCGTACGCGATCCCCCCGGACAACCCGTTCGTCGGCAGGGCGGGTGCGCGCCCGGAGATCTGGGCCTTCGGCTTGCGGAACCCGTGGCGCTTCTCGTTCGACGCGGCGACCGGTGACCTGTGGATCGGCGACGTCGGACAGAACGGGTGGGAGGAGATCGACCTGGAGCCGGCGGGCTCGGATGGCGGGTCGAACTTCGGATGGGACCGGCTGGAGGGGAGGCACCCGTTCGAGGGCGGTTCGCCCCCGGGCGCGGTCCCCCCGGTGTTCGAGTACGCGAACGGCGGCGGGTCCTGCGCCGTCACCGGTGGCTACGTGTATCGCGGCGCGCTGATCCCGGCGCTCGCGGGCGCCTACGTGTTCGCCGACTACTGCCGCGGCCGACTGGAGGCGTTCGTCCCGCGGAACGGCCGGGCGACGAAGGCTCGGCTGCTGGGGCCGCGGGTCGATGCCCTCGCGTCCTTCGGGGAGGATGCGCGCGGCGAGCTGTATGTGCTGTCCTTGGCGGGGACGGTGTCCAGGATCGCGGCCTGACGCCGCCGTGCCCGCCGCGGGCATACGCGGCGCGCACGCGGGGTTGCGGAGGACGCCGACAGGATCGGAGGGCGAGATGGCGGAGACGGACCAGCGAGCGGGAGGCGTACAGGAGCTCGGGCACCTCGTGCTCTACGTGCGGGACCTCGAGCGCTCCGTGCGGTTCTACCGGGACGTCCTCGGCTGGCGTCAGGTGGGTCCGGGCGACGGACTGCCGTTCCCGGCGGCGATGTTCTCGGGCGGCCGCACGCATCACGAGCTGCTCCTGATCGAGGTCGGCGCGGACGCGGCGCCGATCCCGGCCGGGCGTCGTGTGGGCCTGTATCACTTCGGACTCAAGGTGGGAGACACGGACGACGAGCTCCGAGCCGCGCTCGCGCGGTTGCAGGAGGCCGGCGTGCCGCTGATGGGGACCGCCGATCACGGCATGACCCACAGCCTGTACCTGGCCGATCCCGACGGGAACGAGATCGAGCTCTACATCGACGTCGAAGGGGTCGACTGGGACGACCCCGAGGTGCTGATGTCGAGGCCGCAGGCCCTGCGGCTGTAGGCCGGCCGTCCTCAATCCGTCTCCCCGGCGTGCCGACGGAACGACGTGAGGCGGACGACGGCCTTCAAGGTCCTTCTCGGCGTCCTCGCGGGCGGGGCGCTCATCCTCATCGCCGGCCGCGAGGGGCGGCAGGCTCGATCGCTCGTGGCGACCGCGGTCGTCATCGGCCTGTTCCTGGCCCTGGTCCGGTGGCGGGACCGGCCACGCCAGGAGGCGATGGAGTCGGAGGCGCGAAGGCTTGGGGTGCGCTTCTCCGCCGAGGATCGGTTCGGTCTGCTCGCCCAATCCTTCCAGCTGTTCCGTTCGACGCGACGGTCCTACGGCGAGATCGGGAACGTGCTCTCGGGGTCCTGGCACGACCTGGAGGTCCGCGCGTTCGATCACTCGTACTCCGTGTCGGAGGACGAACGGCGGCTCCTGTCGTGCGCGCAGATCGCGATCCCGGGCGGGTGGCCGGCGCTCGTGATCCGGCCCGAGACGGGGCTGGCCAGGCTCGCCGACATCGCCGTGCCGGACATCGCCGTCGAGTCCGAGGCGTTCAACCGGGCGTTCGTGGTCCGGTGTCACGATCGGGCGTTCGCATCCGCCGTGGTCGATCCGCGCATGATGGAGTGGCTGGAGTCGCTCGGTCATCGCTGGGGCTTCGAGATCGACGGTCGATGGGTCCTGGGGTACCGCGACCAGGTGCAACCGTGGGAGATCGAGTCCGTGCTCGAGACGGTCGAGACGTTCATCCGCAGGATCCCCCGCGTGGTCACGTCCCTGTATCCGGAGGCGATCCCACCCCGTCCCGACGTGCCGGCCTGACCGAACGCGGCCGACCGGCCACCCGATCCGAACTCCGGGATGATGGGTCGATGGCGCTCGATCTGGACGCGTACCTCGAACGGATCGGGTACGAGGGACCGGTCGAGCCGACGCTCGAGGTCCTGGACGCGCTCCACCTCGCGCACGCGACGACGATCCCGTTCGAGAACCTCGACATCCTGCTGGGGCGGCCGATCCGTCTCGACCTCCCGAGCCTGCAGGACAAGCTCGTCCGCGACCGTCGCGGCGGCTACTGCTTCGAGCACAACACGCTGTTCGCCGCCGCGCTCGAGGCCGTCGGGTTCGGCGTCACGCGCCTCGCCGCGCGGGTTCGCTTCGGCGCTCGAGGCGTGACCGCGCGAACGCACATGGTGCTGCTGGTTGAGGCGGACGGCGAGGGGAGGCTCGCCGACGTCGGGTTCGGCGGCGGCTCGATCCTGCGCTCGCTGCCGATGGGACCCGGTCCCGTGGTCGACCAGTTCGGCTGGAGGTTCCGACTGGTCGACGACGACGGCGCTCGTGTGGTGCAGACCCGCCGGCCACGCGGGTGGCTCGATCTGTACGGGTTCACGTTCGAACCGCAGTTTCCCGTGGACTACGAGATGGCCAACCACTTCACCTCCACGCACCCGAGCTCGCCGTTCACCCGAACGCTCACCGCGCAGCTCTGCTCGCCGGAGCGCTCCCTGATCCTGCGAGGCCGAAAGCTGATCGAGGAGACGCCCACCGACGAGACCGCGGGCGAGGTGCGCGACGACGAGCTGCTCGGCGTGCTCGCGGAGCGGTTCACGCTGTCGTTCCCGCCCGGGACGAGGTTCGACGCCTCTCGCGCGGGATCGTGACGTCGGGCCCGGCGATCACCCGAGCCGCAGCAGGACCTCGCCGGCATGCTCCTCGTCGCCGGTCTCCACGGGCGTGAAGCCGCACTTGTGGAGCACGCGGATCGAGGCGACGTTGGTCTCCGCGACCCCCGCGTAGATCGGCCGTTCCTCGACCTCGTGCAGGAACGCCGAGAGCGCGCGCGTGGCG
>DASUMC010000091.1:0-4525 GCA_036277855.1 Actinomycetota bacterium | reverse complement strand
AGCGGCCCATCGCCGCCGTCCTGCTCGAGGAGCGCAAGCCCGATGCGCCCGAGCGCGGGGTGCCCGGGCTTCGCGCTCCCATGGTCGGACGCGACCGCGAGCTCGAGCTCCTCCGCAGCCTCTACCAGCGATCCGCCGAGGAAGGCCAGCCGAACCTCGTGACGATCTACGGAGACCCGGGCGTCGGCAAGAGCAGGCTCGTCGCCGAGTTCGTCGAGTGGGCAGACGGTCTCGATCCGCCGCCGACGATCCTGCGGGGACGATGCCTGCCCTACGGCGACGGCGTGACGTATTGGCCGCTGGCCGAGATCCTCAAGGGTCTCGCGAACATCCGCGACACCGATCCAACGGAGGTCGCGCTCGAGCGCATCCAGACGATCGGTCGCGACCTGATCACGACGGACGTGGCTGCGCACCCCGAGAAGGCGACGGCCGCGCTAGCGTACAGCGTTGGCGTGGAGGACCCCGCGTTCTCCTTCGGATCGATGGAGCCCCGAGAGGTCAGGCTCAAGATCCATGCCGCGTGGCGTTCGCTGTTCTCGTCGCTCGCGAGCAGGGCTCCGGTCGTCGCGGTGATCGACGACATCCACTGGGCGGACCAGGTGCTGCTCGACCTGTTGGAGGAGCTCGCCGACCGAGCGGTCGGGCCGGCGTTCTTCCTGTGCCCCGCGCGACCCGAGCTGACCGAGCGCCGCCCCGGATGGGGCGGCGGCAAGCGCAACGTCTCGTCGGTCGGCCTGGACCCGCTCACCACGCTCGAGTCGGACCGGCTCGTCGGGCTGCTGCTCTCGGTGGCGGATCTACCGGCCTACGTGCACCAACGGATCCTCGAGCGCGCCGAGGGCAACCCCTTCTTCCTGGAGGAGATCGTCCGTCATCTGATCGACGAGGGCGTGATCGTCCGGGACGCAGACCGGTGGCACGCGGAGTCGACGATCGCGGAGGTGCAGATCCCCGACACGGTGCAGGCGGTGCTCGCCGCCAGGATCGACCTGCTGGATCCCGTCGAGAAGCGTGCCCTCCAGCGGGCCGCGGTCGTCGGTCGCGTGTTCTGGCCGGGCCCCGTCGGACGTCTGCTGAACGGCGACCGGGAGCACCTTCGTTCGACGCTGGACCGTCTGGAGGAGCGCGACCTGGTCCTATCACGCCTCTCGTCGTCGATCGCGGGAGAGCCGGAGTTCATCTTCAAGCACATCCTGACGCGCGAGGTCGCCTACGAGAGCCTCCCGCGTCGCGAGCGGGCGGGCGCGCACGCGGCGGTCGCCTCGTGGATCGAGGAGACCGCGGGCGCGCGCGCCAAGGAGTTCGTCGAGCTCCTCGCCTACCACTGTCTCGAGGCCTACCTCGGGGCGCGCGACGACGGGCTCGCCCCGACGGAGGTCGAGGACCTGCGCGTTCGGGCGTTCCGGGCACTCCTCGGCGTCGCGGCCGAGGCGCATCGTCGGTTCGCGCTCGCGAAGGCCACCTCCACGATCGAGCAGGCGCTCCAGATCGCGTCGGGACCGCTCGAGCGGATCGCCGCCCTCGAGTGGGAGGGAGTGATCACCCGCAGCGATTACCAGGGCGACGCGTCGTGGCGATCGTTCAAGGAGGCGATCGACCTCCGGCTCCGGCACACTCCCGAGGACCACCGGGCGATCGCGCGGGCGTGCGTGAACGGGCTGGAGAACCCTCTCCGGTGGCCCGGATCGATGAAGACGTTCCCCGAGATCAATGAGGTGAGGCGCTACCTGGCGATCTGCGCCGACCATGTCGAGGACGAGCGGAGCGAGGAGGGGATCCGCCTGCTCATGTTGCGTGCGTTCGAACCGTTCGGGTTCGGAGCCCGGATCCACCTCGAGTCGGCCGAGCGGGAGGATGCCATCGCCGCCGGGGTCCGCGCCACCGAGCTGGCCCGTGAGCTGGGGCGGCTCGATCTCGAGTCGGCGGCGCTCGACGGGACCGGTTCCGCCATCATCACGCTCGGCCACTACGGGCGGCTCCGGGACATGCTGATCAGGCGGCTGGAGATCGCCGAGCAGATCGAAGATCCGTGGGAGGCCGGCGACACCTACGCGATGGCGGCGTGGAACGGCGCGATGCTCGGGGAGTTCGAGCGATCGGTTCGATTGGGACTCATAGGACGGGACCGCGCCGAGGCCCAGGCAGCCGGGATCGTCGACCACTGCCTGAACTGGGCCGGCACCGGACTGTTCCACCTCGGGCAGTGGGATCGGCAGCTCGAGATCTTTCACGAGGTCCAGGTCATGATGGGCGACCGCGCGGAGGACCCCCCGTACTTCATGCTGAGCCTGTTCGGGGCCACGGCGTTCGTGCACGAGGCCAAAGGCCTGCCGAGTGCCCGACAACTGCTGGACCTCCTCGAGCGAACCACAAGCACGGCGATCGAAGCATCCAAGATGGCCGCACATTGGGTCGCCTGGGCCGTGGCCCGTCGAGGTGAGAGCGATCGGGCGTGGTCGCTGGTCCACGATCGCACGGTGGAGTCGCAGACCTTCCGCCCCTTTCACGATCAGGTCGTCGCTGAGCTCCTCGCCCTGACCGATCGTTGGGACGAGGCCCCGGACTTCCTGGAGGGCAGCCGCGCCTACGCGGCCGAGGCGGGGCTGCTGGCCCTGCCCGTGCACCTGGACCGCCTCGAGGGACGGTCGGCGATCGCGTCTGGCCGGTCGCAGGACGGGCTCGAGACGCTGGAACGCGCTCGTAACGGGTTCGCACGTCTGGGAGCCGCCTGGGAGCGCGGCAGGACGGAGCTCGATCTGGCCGACGCGTTCGCGTCCGTGGGCCGAGGGGCGGAGGCGCGCATGCTGCTCGACGCCGCGAAGCCGGACCTCGAGCGCGCGGGCGCCCTCATCGAGCTCGATCGGCTTCGCTCGCTCCGCGTCCGGCTGGGTTGAGGCTCAGCCCTGCATGAACTGCAGGACCGGCGTCCCGTCCGTCTCGTTCATCGACATCGAACGGCCACGCACCTCGTAGGAACCGATCTCGCCGAGCAGCTGGAGGTAGCGGTCCTCGGTGCTCTGCTCCGCCTCGGGACAGACCTTCTTCGTGGCGGCGATCGGGCCGAACGAGATGTCGCCGCCGCTCGCCTCGTACGACGCGCTGTACGTGTTGCACCCGGCGCTGCCGCTGATCGTGCTCCCGTCGAACTCGGCGCTGACGCCCACCTCGACGATCTGGGTCTGGCCTCCGGCGGTCAGCATCTGCGTGAGGATCCAGGACTCGCCCTCCAGCGCCGCCGGGTCCTGGCTGCCCCCGCCGCTCGTGTCCGATCCCCCGTCGTCGTCGCCGCACGCCGAGAACGCGGAGGAGACCAGCACGAGCGGAAGGAGGATCGCGATCCGGCGCAGCCTCACGCGGTGCGTTCCTGGCGCTGGCGCTTGGGGGTCTCCTTCACCGGCACCAGCGTGGGGTTCACCTTGCTCCGAACGACGTCCTCGTCGATCACGCACTTGGTCACGTCCTGACGGGAGGGCAGCTCGTACATCGTGTTGAGCAGGACCTCCTCCATGATCGCGCGCAGACCGCGCGCACCGGTCGCGCGCAGGATCGCCTGGTCGGCGATCGCGCCGAGCGAATCGTCGGTGAACTCGAGCTCGACGCCGTCGAACTCGAAGAACTTGTGGTACTGACGGACGAGCGCGTTCTTCGGCTTGGTCAGGATGTCGACGAGCGCGGCCTTGTCCAGGTTGTGCACGTTGGTGATCACCGGCAGCCGGCCGACGAACTCGGGGATCAGGCCGTATTTGAGGAGATCCTCGGGCAGCACCTGACCGAGGATCGCACCCAGGTCCTTCTCCTCGACCCGTCGGACGTCGGCGCCGAACCCGATCCCGCGCGAACCGATCCGGCTCTCGACGATCTTCTCGAGGCCCGCGAACGCGCCGCCGCAGATGAACAGCACGTTGGTGGTGTCGATCTGGATGAACTCCTGGTGCGGGTGCTTGCGCCCGCCCTGCGGGGGGACCGAGGCGGTCGTCCCCTCGAGGATCTTGAGCAGGGCTTGCTGGACGCCCTCACCCGAGACGTCGCGCGTGATCGAGGGGTTCTCGGACTTGCGGGCGATCTTGTCCACCTCGTCGATGTAGATGATCCCGGTCTCGGCCTTCTTCACGTCGTAGTCGGCGGCCTGGATCAACTTGAGCAGGATGTTTTCGACGTCCTCGCCGACGTAGCCCGCCTCGGTGAGCGCGGTCGCGTCGGCGATCGCGAACGGCACGTTCAGCATCTTTGCGAGCGTCTGCGCGAGGAGCGTCTTCCCGCACCCGGTCGGTCCCAGGATCATGATGTTCGACTTCTGGAGCTCGACGTCCTGATCCTTGGCGCCGACCTGGATCCGCTTGTAGTGGTTGTAGACCGCGACGGACAGGACCTTCTTCGCGGTCTCCTGTCCGATCACGTACTCGTCGAGGAACGCGTAGATCTCCTGCGGCTTGGGGAGCTCCTCGAGCTTCAGCTCCGAGGTCTCGGACAGCTCCTCCTCGATGATCTCGTTGCACAGGTCGATGCACTCGTCGCAGATGTA
>DASUMC010000090.1:0-2435 GCA_036277855.1 Actinomycetota bacterium | reverse complement strand
TGGCCGAGGGCCGCGCGAGGGCCGCCGCCCTCCGGGCGGCGCGCGCGAAGTCGGGCGATGGACCGACCGCGACACCGGCGCCCTCGACGGCGGCGGGTGACGGGGGGGAACCCGAACCCGCCGCGGCGCCCGCAGCTGCCGCTTCGGCCCCCGCCGCCGCCCCCGCCGCTGCCGCGCCCGCCGCCGTGGCCGCACCTGCCGCGGTTGGCGTTGCGTCGCCGGCCGCCGCCGCGTCACCCGTCGCGGCCGCGACGCTCACCGCGCCCGAACGCCAGGCGCCCGAGCCCACCGGCAACGTCCCCGAGCCGAAGAGGGGGGCGCCCGAGAAGCACCGCCTGCTGGCGCTCGTCCCGCCCGAAGGGATCCAGCGCGTCGAACGCGAGCAGGGCGACCGCATCAATGTGTGGCCGCACCTGCTGATCGAGGAGTTCGTCGCGATGATGATCGTCCTCGCGGCGCTCACGATCTTCGCGACGTTCGTGAACGCCCCGCTCCGCGAGCTCGCGAACCCGAACCTGACCCCGAACCCGTCGAAGGCGCCGTGGTACTTCCTCGGCCTCCAGGAGCTGCTCCGCTACTTCCACCCGATGGTCGCCGGCGTGCTGTTCGCGCCGACGCTCGTGCTGCTCGCCCTGGCGGTCGCGCCGTACGTGGACCGGAACCCGAGCACCAAGCCCGGCGATCGCAAGATCGCGATCACGCTGTTCACGATGCTCCTGATGTTCGGGGCGGTGCTGACGATCATCGGCTCGTTCTTCCGCGGCACCGGCTACAACTGGGTCTGGCCGTGGGCCCAGGGGGTCTTCTTCGAGCTATGACCCCCCTCCTCGCCCTCTCGAGCGGCACCGTCGCCGTCATCGTGGTGATCGTGGTCATCGATCTGTTCGCGATCTTCTTCGGGCTGTCGTTCGCCCGGTCCAGGAAGGCCCAGCGGGAGGCGGACGCCGCGGCCGGTGCCGCGATCCTGGGCGAACCGGCGCCCCCCGCGCCCAAGCCGGTGAGCCGTCGGGAGTTCTTCCGCCGCTCGCTCGTCGCATCGCTGTTGGTGTTCGGCGCGGAGTTCGGGGGCGCGACGATCGCGTTCCTGTGGCCGAACCTGCGGGGCGGCTTCGGTTCGGTGATCAACGCCGGCAAGCTGGACGACATCCTCGCCTACATCGAGGACAACGACGTGCCGTTCTACTCGGGCATCGGCCGCTTCTACATCGTCAAGTACAACGGCAAGCCCGAGGACGACGTCGACTACGCGACCGAGGGCGTCACGGCCGAGGGGATCATGCCGCTGTACCAGCGGTGCGTGCACCTGGGGTGCCGGGTCCCGTTCTGCCAACAATCGCAGTGGTTCGAGTGCCCGTGCCACGGCTCGAAGTACAACACCGCCGGCGAGTACAAGCTCGGTCCCGCCCCCCGCGGGATGGACCGGTTCAAGGTCAACGTGAGCTCGACCGGCGACGTGACGGTGGACACCGCCGAGATCATCCTGGGCCCACCCCGGGGGACCGATACGATCCACAAGCCCCTGGCAGGACCGTTCTGCGTGGCGGTGCAGTGATGCTCGGGCTCTCCCAGGCCCAGGGCATCATCCTGGCGATCGGCGGCGCCATCTTCGTCGCGATCGCCGGCGGCATCCTCGTCCTCCGCGGCCGCCAGCGGCAGGAGGCCGACATCCCCAACGCGATGCGTCCGGGGCCCTCCGACCCCGACCTGGAGACCCCGCTGCTGCAGAAGCTGCAGGGATGGGGCGTGGTGATGGTCCTGTTCTTCGTGATCTGGGTGCCGGCCGTGTGGCTGTTCGAGCCCGAGCAGAACCTCGACCAGGAGCAGGACCTGATCAGCGACGCGATCGCCCGCGGCGCGCACGCCGTGCAGCTCTACTCCGAGGACAACCAGGGCGGCGTCGGCTGCGTGCAGTGCCACGGCCCGACCCTGCAGGGGTCCCTCATCCCGAACACGCAGACCCCCGACGACCCGTACGACGTCCAGCCGACGCCGAACCTGACCACGGTCTGCGGCGGACCGTTCACCGGGCACCCGCTGATCTACGGCCTGAACGACATCTACACCACGATCGACCAGGGGCGAGGTCTGATGCCGTCGTGGAGCATCCGGTTCGCGGGCGCGCTCGGCGATCAGCAGATCAACGACATCGTGAACTACATCGTCAGCATCCAGGACAAGGACGAGGTGAAGTTCAGCGAGAACGTGTGCACGAACCCGAAGGCCGTGACCAAGGCGATCGATCAGTTCCTGGACGGCGACCCCACCAAGAAGCCCAACCCGACGACCAACATCCAGTTCTGATGCTCGCCCAAAGCTGCCTCGGGTTCGAGATGGGATGCGAGACGATGCTGAAGGGCGGGCTCGCCGTGATCATGGCGTTCGTGCTCTTCGTGGGCAGCGTGCTGATCGTGCTCGCGGCGGTGTTCGGCCGGCGG
>DASUMC010000089.1:0-3418 GCA_036277855.1 Actinomycetota bacterium | reverse complement strand
CGCTCGGCGAGCGTCTTCTTCCCGTCCAGCAGGATCTTGTTGATCAGCTGCGTGACCAGGACGTTCTGGTAGACCGGATCCGGTCCGATCTCGCGGTGGACGGCTGGGCCCTTGCGCGGCATCTCAGTCGCCGCCCTTCTTCGAGCCGTATCGCGAACGGGCCTTGCGTCGCTCCCGGACGCCCGAGGTATCGAGCGTTCCGCGGATGACCTTGTAGCGGACACCCGGGAGGTCTCGGACGCGGCCGGCCCGGACCAGGACGATCGAGTGCTCCTGCAGGTTGTGACCCACGCCCGGGATGTAGGCGGTGACCTCGATCCCGGAGGTCAGACGCACTCGGGCGACCTTGCGTAGGGCCGAGTTCGGCTTCTTTGGGGTCATCGTGTAGACGCGCGTGCAGACGCCCCGCCGTTGAGGGGAGCCCTTGAGGGCGGGAGCCTTCGTCTTCTCCCGCGGCCGCGAACGGCCGTGGCGCACGAGTTGCTGGATCGTGGGCATGGTCCTCTCGCCTACACTCTCGGCTTGTCACAAACTCGGGGTCCGACAGCGTTGAAGCCGGACCGCGGGCCCGGCTTCCAGGGTTGAACTCAGTGGGCGTAGGTCGTCCCTTGGGAAACCCCCCTGGAAGCGCACCAGATACCGGGCCCGCCCGCCGAGCCCGGTGCAACCGATGAGGCTACTAGGCACGTCGCGTGCGTGTCAACGGAACGGCCGCCAGGCACGAAACGCCGTGCCTGGCGGCCCACCCCAAACCGCTCGAATGGCCGCTGCTCGACCGACCGATCGGGCGGATCACTCCTCCGGCGAGTAGGACCGTCCTCCGAAGAGTTCGCGTTCGGCTTCCTCGCGGGTGATACCCGCAAGGACCGGCTCGCCGGCCGCCTCGGCCTCCGCGATCTCGCGCTGACGAGCCAGCCAGTACTCCGGGATCGCTTCGGGCTTGATCTTGACCTGCACGTTGCGATACCGCGACATCCCCGTCCCGGCCGGGATCAGCTTGCCGATGATCACGTTCTCCTTCAGGCCGAGCAGCCCATCGGAGCGGCCGGCGATGGCCGCCTCGGTGAGGACTCGCGTCGTCTCCTGGAACGAGGCCGCCGACAGCCACGAGTCCGTGGCGAGTGACGCCTTCGTGATCCCCAGCAGCTGCGGCCGAGCGCTCGCCGGCTGACCGCCGTTCTCGACGGTCTCTCGGTTCGCGGTCTCGAATCGACGCCGGTCGACCAGGTCGCCGGGCAGGAAGTCCGTGTCGCCCGGCTCGATGATCTGCACCTTTCGCAGCATCTGACGCACGATGAGCTCGATGTGCTTGTCGTGGATCGTGACGCCCTGTGAACGGTAGACCTGCTGGACCTCCTCGACGAGGTGGTTCTGGAGGGCCTGCACGCCCTCGATCCGCAGCTTCTCGTGCGGGTTCACCGAGCCCTCGGTGAGTTGCTGCCCGACCTCGACGGCGTCGCCGTCGCCGACCAGCAGCCGGGCCCTGAACCCGACCTTGTACTGCACGGAGTCGCTGCCGTCCTCCGACGTGACGGTGATCCGCCGCTCCTTCTTCTCCTCGTCGTCGTCGATCTGGACGGTGCCGGGGATCTCGGTGATCCATGCCTCGCCCTTGGGACGGCGGGCCTCGAACAGCTCCACGACACGAGGCAGACCGTGCGTGATGTCCTCACCCGCGACGCCACCCGTGTGGAAGGTCCGCATCGTGAGCTGCGTCCCCGGCTCGCCGATCGACTGCGCGGCCACGATCCCCACCGACTCACCGATGTCCACGAGCCGGCCCGTCGCGAGCGACCATCCGTAGCAGAGCCGGCAGACGCCGTACTCCGCCTCGCAGGTCGTCGCCGACCGGACACGCACCGCGTCGACGCCGGCCTCGACCAGGCGCTGCGCGGCCGCGTCGTCGAGGAAGTCGCCCCGCGAGGCGATCTTCTTGCGTTCCACCTTGACGTCCTCCGCGAGCACTCGGCCGTACAGGGAGGTATCGAGGTGCTGGTTCTCGACGCGGGTGCCGCCGGGCGTCTCGTACGTGACGGGGACCGGCACCGAACGGTCGGTGCCGCAATCCTCCTCGCGCACGATCAACTCCTGCGAGACGTCGACGAGACGACGCGTCAGGTAGCCCGAGTCGGCCGTTCGGAGCGCCGTATCGGCCAGCCCCTTGCGGGCGCCGTGCGTCGAGATGAAGTACTCGAGCACCGAAAGGCCCTCGCGGAAGTTCGACTTGATCGGGCGCGGGATGATCTCGCCCTTCGGGTTGGCCACCAGACCCCGCATGCCCGCGATCTGGCGGATCTGCATGATGTTCCCGCGGGCACCCGAGTTGGCCATCATGTAGATGGGGTTCGTCTTGCCGAACTGGGCCTCCATCGCGTCCTTGACCTCGTCGGTCGCCTGGGTCCAGATCGTGATGAGCTCCTGGCGGCGCTCGTCGTCGGTGATGATGCCCTTGCTGTACTGGGCCTCGATCTTCGACGCCTCCTTCTCGTGGCGGTCCAAGATCACGGCCTTGTCGGAGGGCGTGGTCACGTCCTCGACCCCGAGCGTCACACCGGCGCGGGTCGCGTAGTGGAACCCGACGTTCTTCAGGTTGTCGAGGATCTGCTCGACCTGCGCGCGGTCGTAACGGTGCACGCAGGCGTCGACCAGACGGCTCACGTCGCTCTTGAGCAGCGGGCGGTCGACGAACTCTTCCGAGTCGGGGAAGCACTGGTTGAAGATCAGCCGTCCGACCGTGGTCTCCACGACCGGGACGCGGTCCCCGTTGGAGGTCTCCTCGTCGGCCTCCGGCCGCATCTCCGGCGGCAGGGCCTTGCCCGGCAGACGCACCTTGATCACGGTGTGCAACCGGACCAGCCGGTGATCCAGGGCCATCAGGGCCTCGTTCACCGAGCCGAACCTGGGGATGTCCTCGTCGTTCTCGGGACGATCGGGCTCGATCGTCAGGTAATAGATCCCCAGCACCATGTCCTGGGTCGGCACGGCGATGGGTCGACCGTGAGCCGGCGACAGGATGTTGTTCGTCGACAGCATCAGGATGCGGGCCTCGGCCTGCGCCTCAGCGGAGAGCGGGACGTGGACCGCCATCTGGTCCCCGTCGAAGTCGGCGTTGAACGCGGTGCACACGAGCGGGTGGATCTGGATCGCCTTGCCCTCGACCAGGACCGGCTCGAACGCCTGGATCCCGAGACGGTGGAGCGTCGGCGCCCGGTTCAGCAGCACCGGATGCTCCTTGATGACCTCCTCGAGCACGTCCCAGACCTGTGGGCGGGCGCGTTCCACCATGCGCTTGGCGCTCTTGATGTTCTGCGCGAGCGCCTGGTCGACGAGCCGCTTCATGACGAAGGGCTTGAACAGCTCGAGCGCCATCTGCTTGGGCAGGCCGCACTGGTGCAGGCGGAGCTCCGGGCCGACCACG
>DASUMC010000088.1:0-3062 GCA_036277855.1 Actinomycetota bacterium | reverse complement strand
GGCCATCGGGTACGCTGAGTTGGCCCGTCACCTCGCCGGCGAGCTCACGCTCGACGCCGCGATCGCGGGCACGGTGAAGCGGACGAGGGCGCTCGCGCGCCGGCAGCTCGCCTTCTTCCGGCGGGACCCGAGGATCCGCTGGTTCGAGGCGGGGGAGGCCGGGGCCGAGCCGCTCGTGGGGGACGTCGTGGCGTTCCTGTCGGAGGCCCGGGAGAGCGCGGATGGATGAGCTCCGTTTCTGGAAGTACCACGGGACGGGAAACGACTTCGTCCTGCTGGAGGACGTCGCGGGCCGCTTCGAGCTCGGCGAGGAGCTGGCGCGGCGGCTGTGCGACCGGCGGTTCGGGATCGGCGCGGACGGTGTGATCCGCGTCGCGCCGTCCTCCGAGGCCGATTTCTTCATGGATCACCGCAACTCGGACGGCAGCCAGGCCCAGATGTGCGGCAACGGGATCCGCTGCCTGGGCAAGTTGGTGTTCGACCGCGGCCTGATCGACAGCACGCGGATCCGCGTCGCCACTCGTTCGGGGATCAAGACGCTCGCGCTGCACGTCCGGGACGGCGCCGTCGACTCGGTGACCGTCGGGATGGGGCCGGCCCGGTTCCGGCGCGGCGCGCTGCCGATGGCCGGCGACCCGGACGAGCCCTTCGTGGGGGAGCCGTTCGAGGTCGACGGGCGCAGCTATAAGGCGACCGCCCTGTCGATGGGCAACCCGCATCTGGTGCTGTTCGTCGAGGAAGACCCCGACGACGTCGACGTCCATCGGCTCGGCCCGCTCGTCGAACACGACGAGCGCTTCCCCGAGCGGACGAACGTGGAGTTCGTGGCCGTCCAGGGCGACGGCGTGAAGGTCCGGGTCTGGGAGCGCGGCGCCGGCGAGACGATGGCATGCGGCACGGGTGCGTGCGCCGCGGTCGTCGCGGCGAACGAGGCGGGCCTCGTGCCCGCGAAGGCACCAGCCAGGTTCCCCGGCGGTGTCTTGCAGATCGAACGGATCGAGGGCGACGAGGTGCTGCTGACCGGTCCCGCCGTCCGCGTCGCCGAGGGCGTCGTCGACCCGTCGTGGCTGGAGGCGGTCTCGGGGTGAGGGTCGCCAAGCGCGTCGAGTCGCTGCCCCCGTACCTGTTCGCCGAGCTGGACCGCAAGCTCTCGGCCAAGCGCGCGGAGGGCGTCGACGTGATCTCGCTCGGCGTGGGCGACCCGGACCTCCCGACGCCCGAGCACATCGTCGAGGCCATGCGGGAGGCGGTGCTCGACCCCTCGACCCACCGCTACCCGAGCTACTACGGCGCGCCCGAGTTCCGGCGGGCGGTCGCGAGCTGGTACGACCGTCGGTTCGGCGTCGAGCTCGACCCCGAGACCGAGGTCATGGCGATGATCGGCTCGAAGGAGGGGATCGGCCACATCGCGTTCGCGTTCGTCGACCCGGGCGACGAGGCGCTGATCCCCGACCCCGGCTACCCGGTCTACGGCGTGTCGACGCGCCTGGCCGGAGGGTCGCCCGTCTCCTTGCCGATGCCCGAGGACGATGGGTTCCTCCCGGATCTCGACGCGGCGCCGGTGAGTCACCGTACGAAGGCGATCTGGCTGAACTTCCCGAGCAACCCCACGGCCGCTGTGGCCGAGCTCCCGACGTTCGAGGCCGCGACCGCGTTCGCGCGCGAGCACGACCTGATCCTGCTGCACGACGCCGCCTACAGCGAGATCACGTTCGACGGGTTCGTCGCGCCGTCGGTCCTGCAGGCACCGGGCGCCAAGCAGGTCGCGCTCGAGTTCGGCTCGGCGTCGAAGTTCTACAACATGACCGGCTGGCGGATCGGGTGGGCGGCCGGCTCGGCCGAGGCCATCCGCGCGCTCGGGGTCGTGAAGACCAACCTCGACAGCGGTCAGTTCACCGCGATCCAGCGGGCGGCGATCGCCGCGCTCGAGGGGCCGTCCGAGCACCTCGACGATCTGCGGGCCATCTATCGGCGCCGGCGTGACCTGGTGGTGGAGACCCTGAATGGGCTCGGGTGGTCGCTCAAGCCGCCGCTCGGCTCGTGCTACGTCTGGGCGCCGGTGCCCGGGGGCGACACGTCGGCCTCGTTCGCCGACCGGCTGCTCGACACGACGGGCGTGTTCGTCGCTCCCGGCAGCGGGTACGGCGCCCGCGGCGAGGGGTTCGTGCGGTTCTCGCTCACCGTCCCCGACGACCGGCTCGCCCAGGCGATGGAACGCATCGGCCGGGCGCTCGCGTGACGGGCCGCTGATGGCACAGAACGGGAAGGCGAGAGGGAGAGGCGTCCACGAGGCCAGCACGCTCGAGTCCCCGCTCGCGGCGACGTGGCGTCCTCGTGTCCCGGAGAAGGCGGTGCTGGTCGGCGTCGGTCGCGGGATCATGGAGGCCGACCTGGACGAGCTCGCCGCACTCGCGGATTCGGCCGGCGCGGAGCCCGTTGAGCGCGTGCTCCAGACCCGTCAGGATCCCAACCCGGCCACGTTCGTCGGCAAGGGCAAGATCAACGAGGTGCACGACGCGGTGCACCGCACCGGGGCCGAGGCGGTGATCCTCGACGACGAGCTCACGCCGGGGCAGCTCCGCAGCCTCGAGGAGCGACTCAAGGTCAAGGTGATCGATCGGACCGCGCTGATCCTCGACATCTTCGCGCTGCACGCGAGGAGCCGGGAGGGCAAGGCGCAGGTCGAGCTCGCGCAGCTCACGTACCTGTTGCCGCGGCTGCGCGGGTGGGGCGAGGCGATGAGCCGGCTCGGTGGTGGCATCGGCACCCGCGGACCCGGCGAGACCAAGCTCGAGGTCGACCGGCAGCACATCAAGCGTCGCATCTCGAAGCTCCGCAAGGACCTCAAGGACCTCGCCCGAACGCGCGACGTCAAGCGCTCCAGCCGCGAGCGCTCGGGCATCCCGCAGGTGGCGATCACGGGCTACACGAACGCCGGCAAGTCGACGCTGATGAACGCGCTCACGGCCTCGGACGTGGTCGTCGCGAACCAACTGTTCGCGACGCTCGACCCGACCGTCCGAAAGATCGAGCTGCCGTCGGGTCGCGCCGCCACGATCTCG
>DASUMC010000087.1:0-6670 GCA_036277855.1 Actinomycetota bacterium | reverse complement strand
GAGGGCCTGCTCGGGCAGCGGATCGCGAAGGGGATGTGGATCCTCACGTTCCATTCGGCCTGCGCGCGGATCCTGCGGCGCGAACACGACCACCTCGGCCTCCCGGGGAGCTTCACGATCTACGACGAGGGAGACACGGAGCGCCTGCTCTCGAGCGTCATCAAGGACCTGAACCTGGACCTCAAGCGGTACCCGCCCCGCGCGATGTCCGCGGCGATCGGCAAGGCGAAGGACAACGTCCTGTCGGCGTCCGAGTTCGCGCAGATGGCCGGGAACTTCTACGAGCAGACGATCGCGAACGTCTACCTGGAGTACGAGAAGCGCAAGCTCGCCGCGGGGGCGCTCGACTTCGACGATCTGATCACCGAGACCGTTCGCCTGTTCCGCGACCATCCGGCGGTCCTGGAGCACTACCAGGAGTGGTTCCGGTACATCCTGGTCGACGAGTATCAGGACACGAACCGCGCCCAGTACCAGCTGGTGAACCTTCTCGCCGAGAAGTACCGGAACATCTGCGTCGTGGGCGACGCCGACCAGGGCGTCTACTCGTGGCGGGGGGCGACGATCCAGAACCTTCTGGACTTCGAACGCGACTACCCCGACGCCGAGGTCTTCCTGATGGAGCAGAACTACCGCTCCACCTCGAACATCCTCGCGATCGCCAACGCGCTGATCGAGCACAACGTGCAGCGAAAGCCCAAGTCCCTGTGGACCGAGACGACCGAGGGCGAGCTCGCGGTGCGGTTCCGCGCCGACGACGAGCACGAGGAGGCGCTGTTCGTCGCCGAGGAGACCCATCGGCTCGTCGAAGACGAGGCCCACCGGTACGCGGATGTCGCGGTCTTCTACCGGACGAACGCCCAAAGCCGGGTCCTTGAGGACGTCTTCATGCGGGCCGGCATCCCGTACCGCGTCGTCGGCGGGGTGCGGTTCTACCAGCGCAAGGAGATCAAGGACGTCCTCGCATACCTGCGGCTGCTACTGAACCCGCAGGACGTGATCAGCGCCCGTCGGGTCGTGAACACGCCCAAGCGCGGCGTAGGGGACGCCACGGTGGCGGCGCTCGAGGGCTTCGCGGCGATCGAACAGGTCGCCTTCCTTGAGGCCACCCGCCGGGCCGACGAGCTCCCCGAGCTCGGGGCTCGGGCCAAGGGCGCCGTCGCCGGGTTCGTCGGCGTGATGCAGCGTCTCCAGGAGGCGTACGACTCCGGCGCCGGGCCCCAGCGGATGGTCGAGGCCGCGGCCACCGAGTCCGGCTACCTCCTCGAGCTGGAGGCAGAACGCACCGTCGAGGCGGAGGGCCGGATCGAGAACATCCGCGAGCTCGGGGGCGTGGCGGCCGAGTTCGAGCAGCGCTCGCCGGACGGGAGCCTCGCCGAGTTCCTCGAGCAGGTGTCGCTCGTCTCCGAGCAGGACGAGTACGACGAGGAGTCGGGGAGCGTCACGCTGATGACGCTCCACAACGCGAAGGGTCTCGAGTTCCCCGTGGTCTTCATCATCGGCCTGGAGGACGGCGTGTTCCCGCACTACCGCTCGATGGGCGATCCGGCCCAGCTCGAGGAGGAGCGGCGCCTGATGTACGTGGGGGTGACGCGCGCCCGCGAGCGTCTGTACCTGACGTTCGCCTGGAGCAGGACCCTCTTCGGCTCGACGTCGTACAGCCCGCCGTCGCGGTTCCTCGGTGAGATCCCGAGCGAATTCGTCAGGGCCCTCGAGGAGGGCGATCTCGCCGTGGCCGAGGACTCCTCGGTGTCACCCATCCGCGCGGCGGTCGAGGGCCGGCGCGAGATCCCCCAAGTCTCGGCGGGCGACACCGTCCAGCACGACAAGTGGGGCGAGGGCGTCGTCCTCACGGTGAGCGGCTCCGGTTCGGACGCCGAGGCGACGGTCCGGTTCGAAGAGGCGGGGGAGAAGCGGCTCCTGGTCGCCTACGCCCCGCTGCGAAAGGTCGGCTGAACTAACCGGGCGGGGGGAGGCGCCGCAGCCCGCCTTCCTCGTCCCACGCCACCGCCTCCGCCCGGTCGCCGAACCGGGTGAACCCCGCGGAGCGCACGTCCACCGAGAAGCAGTGGTACTCGGGTTCGTCCGGTGCCCAGTCGATCCGCAGCCGGATCGCCTCGCGGAAGGAGGCACGGACGTCGGGTTCCCGTTCGTCCACGACGTGGCCGTAGATCTTCACGTCGCCGTCGGTGCCGTCCCTGTTCGTCGTCACGCTGTGGACCGCGATCCGAGGATCGCGGAGCAGGTCGAGCGCCTTCCGTGACCGCCACATCATCGAGACGAACAGCCGGCCCGCCGCGAAGTCGCACTCGCAGGGGGTGACGCGCGGGGAGCCGTCGCGGCGGATCGTGCCGAGCATAACGAGCTGGTCGCGTTCGAACCGCGAGCGAGCCAGCTCCCCGATCTCGGGGCACGCGCGTTCGAACTCGACCCATCGCATCCGAGCATCGTAAGGCCGGTTCCAAGCGTCAGCGCGAGAGACGGTCGAGCACGTTGTGCGTGATGCGCTCGACCACCGTGTCGTCCAGACCCAGCACCCAGTCGGTCACGCCGACGTTCACCACCGTGCCGGCACCGGGCCGCTCGAACGCGGCCATCACCGCGTGGCCGTCGCCGAGCTCCGCGAGGTGCTCGGGGGCGGTGTCGCCGAACAGGGCCATCGAGCACTGTTCGAGATCGCCGGGCTCGTGCGTGTACCTGCTCGGTTGTTCGTGCCGCGCCCACAGGTGCGCCGGCGCGGTCGCGAGGATCTCGAGGCCGTCGGGTGCGCCGTCCACGCCGGTCGGGATCGGGAGGCCGTCGGGCCCGCCCTCGAACGCGCACCCGTCGCACTCGTAGGCGACGACCACATCCGTGCGGCCGAACTCCCGACCCGCTTCCAGCTCGGTTCCGTCGAAGACCCAGTGATCCGGTCGATGCACGGTGTAGGCGCCCGAAGCGTCGGTCGCTCCGAGTCCGTACTTCGAGTACCCGCCGCGGGAGAAGGTGAGGCCGATCGTCGAGGTCTCGGGCCGGGCGATGCGCCGATCGGACCAGCAGCTCGTGAGGAGCCGCTCGTCCGTCGTGCCGAGGATCGGGTCCTCGTCCGCCCGGTACTTGTAGCCGGTCATCCCACGATGGTCCGGGTCGAACCGGACCTGCCAGAAGCACGTGTTCCCAGACAGGATGGCGGCGTTGCCACCGCGCCCGACGAAGGCGTCGAGCGCGTCGCGCATGCCCCAGGACCAGTACTCGTCGTGGCCGACGCTGAGATACAGCCGGGGGCCCTCGAGGATCTCGGGGTGTCGCTCGAGGTCCTGCGAGACCGCAACGTCGATGCGTTGCCCGGTCGCCTCGGCCCAGCGCGTGAAGGTCCGCTCGTACGTGAACCAGCCGGCCCCGCCGCACCAGTCCGACAGGCCCAGCGGGCGGGCCCAGGTGCGGAACCCCATCGCCTCCCGGTCGGGCTCCTGCTGCATCATCCGGCCGATCGGCTCTGGCTTGACCAGGAAGCCCCTGGCGAGCGGGCGCTCGAACGACACGCGCGTCCCCCCCGTGTACAGCGACGGTCCGCCCCAGTCGTTGTACGCGTGCCAGGTCGTGGTCGACAGCACCAGCAGGATCGGCGCTGGGTCGGAGGGATCCGGTCGAACGACCAGGAACGCGTCGGCGCGTTGGCCTCCCGCGGTCACCGTGACCGAGTAGTAGCCGGAGCGCCAGTCGCGGACGGGGATCTCCAGCGCGATGGGCCAGCCACAGCCGCTCGAGGAGGCGTCGGCGGGCGTGTCGTGCGACCGAGCTGCCACCTGCCCGATGCTCCACACGGGCTCGCTCGCGGCGCCCTCGCGCGCCACCACCACGTCGAAGGACGGGGCGTCGGTCGAGACCCGCAGTCCCACCGCCTCGCCTCGGGCCGCAGAAGGCGGCCAGCAGTACGCCTCGAGCGTCACCGAGCGAGCACGAGGTACCCGGCGATCACGATCATCGCGCCGACGACGACCGGAGCGATCACCCAGGCGAGGCCGAGGCGCCCGCGGTACGGCCCCAGCGTGCCGATCTTGGTCGTCGGCTTGAGACCTGGGGGCCGGAACCGGAACCGCTTCTTCGCCATGCGCGTCTGGAGTATCTCAAGTCGGCTCGGGCTCACGAACGGTCGGGCTCGTCTGGGCCCCCGGTCCTGTCTCCCCAGCGTCGTCGCGCCCACCCGGAGATCGCGAGCAACAGGCTGAGCGCGACCGGGATGAGCGCCAGGGACCAGGTCCGCGTTTCACTCTCGACGGTCGGCGGCATCGTGGTCTCGGTCGGCGGCGTGGTCGTCTCGACCGAGGTCGTGGTCTCGACAGGCGTGGTCGTGGTCTCGACAGGCGTGGTCGTGGTTTCGACAGGCGTCGTCGTGGTCTCGGCCGGCGTGGTGGTGGTGTCGGCCGGCGGCGTCGTGGTTTCGGCAGGAGGCGTGGTCGTCTCGACAGGTGGCGTCGTGGTCTCGGCAGGTGGCGTCGTGGTGTCGGCAGGCGGCGTCGTGGTCTCCGTCGGCTCCGGGCTCGGGGTGTCCGAAGGCGGCGGGACCGATGCGTCGTCGGGTACGGGTTCCTCCGACGGTGCCGGGGCCGGCTCTGGCTCGGGATGTGGGCTCGGGGGGGGTTCCGGCGACGACGACGGGAGCGGCGGGGGCAAGGAAACCTGGTCGTCACCGATGATGCCCCCGAACAGTCCTAGGAGAAGCTCCTGCGTGTCCGGGGGGAGCGTCGGCCACAGGTCCACCAACGTCTCCACGAGCGCCTCGTCGAAGGTCGTGACGCTGATCCCGGACGCCTCGGCGGCTGCGCGATCATCGATCAAAGCGGAGGCGATCTCCGCGATCCGGTCGGGTGTCTCGTGGGTGAGCGCCGACTCGAGCTCGTCCAGCGAGTCCCAGGCTGCGACCAGGTGCGCGCGCCCCACGACGGTCGGCACGAGCGTCGGGGTCGTCATGTCGCGGGCGACCACGAGCGCGAGGGCGATGATCGAGGCGACGGCCAGGCCCTGGAGGCGGTCCGCCCATCGGCTGCCGGCACTTGGCGCCGGCGGAACGACCGCGACGGCTTCCGCGTCGACCGGCTCCGCTCCCGAGGCCGCGTCGATCTCGGTGGTGGGACCGGCGACCGCGGTCCCCAGGCCAGTGAGGCCCGGACCGTCTTCCACCACGGTGTCGGTCAACAGGATCAGCTCGGCTGGGAGAGCGTCCCGGCTCGCCGCGAGGAGAACGACGCTCGTCCGCGCGGAGATGCGACGGATCTGGGCGACCACCGTGGGATCGTGATCGAGGGCCAACTTCTCGTGCAGGACCAGGAGGTCGGGCTTCAGCTGCTGGACCTGAAGGAGGACGTCCGCCATCGTCGCCGCTTCCCCGACCACGAAGAGTCCGCGCTCCTCGAGGAGGAATCGGGCCAGCCCACGTTCGAGCGGCCGGCGGTCCGCGACGATCGCGGTGCGTCGCGACATCCGTCCTACCATGCCCCCGCTCCCGGCCCGTGGTTGCCACCTGTATAGCGCATCGGGCGCCCGGCAGACGGTATCCGGCGTCCCCATGGTGCGCAAGAGCGCAGGGCGCCGTGCGTGGGAGCGGGGATCGGGTCGACCGAGATACCCGACCCGGCGAAGAGGTCCTTCAGGTCCCAACCGGGTCAGCCAGGCTGCTTCGCTAGACTGGCCTGCGCATGCCCGGCAAGCACCGGATCATCGTCGCGAAACCCGGCCTCGACGGTCACGACCGCGGGGTCAAGGTGATCGCTCGGAGCCTTCGCGACGCGGGGTTCGAGGTCATCTACACCGGCCTGCACCAGACGCCCGAGCAGATCGCCGAGACCACGATCCAGGAGGACGCCGACGCGGTCGGTCTGTCCTGCCACTCCGGAGCGCACATGACGCTGTTCCCGAAGGTCGTCAGGCTCCTTCGCGACAAGGGTGCGGGTGATGTGTTGGTGTTCGGCGGCGGCATCATCCCCAGGGACGACATCCCCAAGCTCGAGGAGGCCGGCATCGAGCGGATCTTCACGCCCGGCGCCTCGACCACCGAGATCGTCGACTGGCTCAACGAACGCCTCTCCGATCACCGGGCCTCCTGAGTGGATCTCTACGAGCATCAAGGCAAGGACCTGTTCGCGAGGGCCGGCATCCCCCTCCCCGAACGAACCGTCGCGACCACGCCGCTCGAGGCGGCCCACGCCGCCGAACGCCTCGGGGGGCACGTCGCCGTCAAGGTCCAGGTCCAGATGGGTGGGCGGGGCAAGGGCGGCGGCGTCGCGCTCGTCCACTCGCCCGAGGAGGCGGCGCGCCAGGCGGGGCGGATGCTGGAGCAAGGGTTCGGCGGCGCAACGGTGACACGTGTGCTGGTCGAGCGACTCGTCGACATCGCCGCCCAGTTCTACGCCGCGATCTCACTCGACCGGAGCGAGGGTACCTACCTCGCGATGGTGTCGAACGACGGCGGTATGGAGATCGAGGAGGTCGCGCGCACCAAGCCCGAAGCGATCCGTCGGGTGCACGTCCACCCGGTCCGCGGCCTCCATGCGTACCAGGCTCGCCGGTTGACCGGACACCTGCCCGTCGAGGCGCGCGAGGGCGCCTCGGACCTGGTGACGAAGGCGTACGCGGTGCTCGCCGAAACCGACGCCACCCTCGTCGAGATCAACCCGTTCGTGCTGTTGACGGA
>DASUMC010000086.1:0-26665 GCA_036277855.1 Actinomycetota bacterium | reverse complement strand
GGGAGGCCTCTGGTGATCCTGGACAACTGCGAGCACCTGATCTCGACCTGCGCCGAGCTGACCGAGCAATGGCTCTCGGCCTGCCCGGGGCTCACGATCCTCGTGACGGCGCGGGAACCGATCGGTGTCGTGGGCGAGGTGATCCGCCGGGTGGGAGGGCTGCAGATCTCTTCCGACACCGATACCGGTGCGTCCTCCGAAGCAGTCCAGCTCTTCATCGAACGGGCGAGACGTCACGAGCCGGAGTTCGATGTCGGCGAGGAGGAGCTCGCCGAGATCGCTCGCGTGACCAACCGGCTCGATGGGATCCCCTTGGCGATCGAGATGGCGGCTGCCCTGGTCGGGACGTTGAGCGTCGGAGAGATCCTCTCCCGGCTCGACGACCGGTTTCGCTTACTGACGGGCGGAGGCGGGCGCAACCTCGGGCGGCAGCAGACGCTCCTGGCAACGGTCGACTGGAGTCACGATCTGTTGTCCGAACCCGAGCGCGTTCTGTTGCGCAGGCTCTCGGTGATGTCGGGGTCCTTCTCCCTGGAGGATGTCGAGGCGGTCTGCGTCGGCGACGGGATCGATCGTGCCGAGGTGGTGACCCTTCTTCGAAGGTTGGTGGCGACCTCCTGGGTGATGAGGGAACGCGCGGCCGATCGCGCCGCGTATCGGTTGCTGGAGACCTCGCGTCAGTACGCGCTGGACAAGCTCGTCTCGTCTTCCGAGGCGCAGAGGTTTCGGAGCAAGCACGCCGAGTGGTTCACGGACCTTGCCGAGACCGGTGCCGAGCCGATGCTCGGGGGACCGGATCAAACGCGCTGGTTCGACCGCATCGAATCCGAGCTCGACAACTTCAGAACCGCTCTGGCTTGGAGCCTGGGCGACGGGGATCCCGTGCTCGGGCTCCGACTCGGTGCCGCGCTCTCGAGATTCTGGGAGGTCCGTGGACACTGGTCCGAGGGATTGGGCTGGCTTGAAGACGCGCTCGCCGGAGCGCCCCACGCGGAGGACGGACTTCGCGGGCGCGCGCTGGTCGCGGCCTCGTTCCTCGCCTTCTATCGCGGGCGGCTCGAGTCGGCGCGTTCGATGGTGACGGAAGGCCTTGCCGCGGCCGTCCGCGCCCACGACAAGGCAACCGAGGCGCGCGGACTTCGCTTCGAAGCGGTGATCGAGCAGCGCCTCGGGCATCGTGCGGCCGCGATCGACTCCGCGCAGAGGGCGGTCGAGTTGAGTCGATCTGTGGATGCCGCGGCCGACCTCGCCTTCGCCCTGCAGGTCCTCGGTCGGCTGTTAGCGGATGACGATCGAGATGAGGCCCGCGCCCGATACGAGGAGGGCCTCGAGGTGGCGCGCAACGCACAAGATGCGATCTCCCAGATCTACCTTCTCTATGCGCTGGGCCGTGTGCATCTGGGCTCGGGCGACACCGAGCGAGCGCGCGAGCTCTACGCAGAAGCGCTGGATCTGTCCCAGCAGGTTGGTGAGCGGTGGATGGCGATGAACGTCCTGGTGGCCCTGTCGTACGTGAGCAAAGACGTCGATGCCGGGCCGGCGCTCGAAGAGATGGTCGGAGTCCTGCGACAGACCGGGAATCGGATGATGCAGATCGTGTGGCTGCGGCAGCTGGCCCATCGCCGAAGGCTGGAGGGCGATCTCGAAGGAGCAAGGCGAGCGGTCGACGAGGCCCTGGAGATCGTGAGGGAGGAGGGGACACCGGAAGCGAACGTCCTTGGCCGGTACGTCCTCGCGAGCCATCTCGACGAATCCGAGAGGGACTACGCGGGCGCCCTCCGCGAATTTCGGAACGGGCTCAGCGCCGCCCACTCCCGGGGATCGGAGTGGGAGACGACCTTCGGCCTGACCGCAGTCGCACGCATGCTGGCCCACGCCGGTGAGAACGAACGCGCCGCTCTGTTGCTCGGTGCGGCGGTGGCCATGCAGGAGAAGGTGGGGATGCTTCCGCACGGACCGAGCGCGGAGGCTCAACGAAGGGTGACCGAGGTGCTCGGTGACGCTCTCGGCGAGGTGGAACTGGAACGTCTACAAGCGGAGGGTGGCGCCATGTCGTTGGACGAGGCGGTCGCGCTGGCGACCGAAGACTCGAGCTGAGGTGAGATGGTGGAAGTCTCCCTTGTCCCGGCTTCGTTCGATCGCGAGCGACATCTCCCGCTGCTGCTCGAGGCGGACGACGCCGAGGAGCACATGCGGGGCTACCTCGACCGCGGGGAGCTTCTCGAGATCCACGACGCCGACGGGATGATCGGCGTCGTGGTCCTCGTTCGCGAGGCCGACGAGGTCGAGATCTGGAACATCGCGCTCGCCGAGCAGCACCGCGGTCGCGGGCTGGGGCGGGCGGCCATCGGGGCTGTCGCAGATCGATGCACGCGAGCCGGCGCCTCCCGCCTGACCGTCGGCACCTCCGACTGCAGCCTAGACACCATCGCCTTCTACCGGAAGGCGGGCTTCCGGTTCGCCGGCGTTCGCGAGGGCTACTTCGATGCCTATCCGATGGCGGTGGTCGAGAACGGCATCCGCGCCCGTGACATGGTCATGTTCCGGATGGCGCTCCCGTCGGACTCCACCCGGACCTAGAACGTTTCCGCCCTGCGGTTACGCGTCGAGCGCGTGCCGAGCCGACTGGGTGGTGGGCAGGAAGAAGGCCGCTCCGAGCCCGACGATCCCGATGATCGCGAGAACGATCATCGAGGCGGCGTAGGACCGGTTCGTGAGGCTCGAGACCAGGATCGTGCCGGCCACCGCGGTGCCGAGCGACGAGCCGAGGTTGGAGATGCAGCGCGACAGGCCGGAGATCTCGCCCTGTTGTGTTTCGGGGAATGCGGACTGCACGACGTTGACGGAAGGGGTCAGCATCACGCCGACGCCGAGGCCGATGAGCAAGAGTCCGGGCGCGAACGCCCAGGGACTCGGCCGGCTTCCCACGAGTGCGAGCAGGACGACCACCCCGGCGATGGTGGTGATGAAGCCGGCCATGATCAGCGTCCGCTGCGCGTACCTCTTGGCGAGCCGTTCGGCCGCGAGCGACGACAGCAAGATGCCCCCGGTGGCGGCGGTGAAGATCACGCCGGTCTGGATGGCGTTGTAGCCGCGGACGACCTGCAGGTACGCGGAGACGACGAAGGCGGTGCCCATGAGCAAGAGCCATTGCACGTTCTGGGTGACCAGCCCGAAGTTCGACGTGCGGTTGCGGAACAGCCCGGTCGACAGCAAGGGCTCCTCGTGGCGGCGTTCGCGGGCGCGGATGTGGACGAAGAACATGGCGAGGACGACGGCGCCGACCGCCAACAGGACCGCCATCAGCGCGAGGTCGTTGTCGGCGGCGAGGACCCCCATGACGACGAAGATGAGGCCCGCGGCCGACAGGACCGCGCCGAGCGTGTCGAAGGGCCGGGTCGGATCGGGCGCGATGGGGTCGACGATGTTGCGGCTCAGCCATAGGATCACCGCGATGATCAGCGCCTGGAAGACGAATGCGGCCCGCCAACTGATGGCGGTGGTGATGAGCCCGCCGATCAACGGTCCGGCTGCGGCGCCGATGCCGCCCATCCCGGTGATGATCCCGAAGGCCCGGGCCCGCGACGTGACGTTGCTGAAGAGCAGCGTGGTGAGGATGTAGACGGGAGGGATCAGCAAGGCGGTGCCGACCCCCTCGAAGATCGAGTTGCCGAGGATGAGGACGCCGAGACCGGGAGAGGCTGCGCTCATCAGCGCGCCGATCCCGTAGATGAGGAGGCCGATGGTGAAGCAGCGCTTGCGCCCCCAACGGTCGGTGAGCTTGCCGCCGGGGATCATGAGGGCGGCCATCACCAACAAGAACACGGTGATCGCGATCTGTACGCCCTGCACGGTCGTATCGAGGTCCTCGCTGATGTCGGTGATCATGACGTTCATGTTCGAGCCGGCGAAGCTGCAGATGAACTGCGCAAGCGCGAGCGGCACGAGGATCTTCCGCAACGCGCCCGAGGGCCGTCCGACGCCGACAGCCTCACTCATGCGTCCCCCGACCGACCGGTCATCCCCTATCTCCTAGCACAACCGCTCGACCGATGGGCGGGGAGCCTGAACGGTCTCAGGGCGGTGGATTACCATCTCGGGCCGATGAGCGATCGCTGACCTCGACCGGCGTGATCTGGTTGAGGAAGCGAGGAGATGGTGACGAGGCGAGAGAGGAGGCGTCGTGACCTTCTGGAAGTTCCTGCATATCGCCTCGATGTTCGCGGCCGTGTCGATCTTCGTCGGCCAGGGGATGTTGTCGGGCGCCGTCGCGCGCTCGGGCGACGTCGGCGCGCTTCGCCGCGTCCTGGCAACCGAGGACCGGTTCGCGCCGGTCGGCGGGGGGATCTTCGCGCTCGGCATCGTGTTCGGCTTCATCACCGCGATCTCCGGCGACCTCGATCTGACCCAGACGTGGCTGATCATCGGGTACGTGCTCGCGGCATTCATCCTGGTCAACGCGTTCGTGTACCACGCCCCGCAGGCCCGCAAGCTCGAGGCGGCAGCGAAGGCGAGTCCGGACGACCAGCCATCGGCCGAGCTCCGCGCGTTGATCGACGCGCCGAGCGCCATCTGGGTGAACGTCCTCGACGGCGCCGTGTGGCTGGCGCTCATCTACGTGATGGTCGCCAAGCCGTTCAGCTAGTCCACGTCCGCATGAAGCCGGCCTCGATCGGGGAGCCGCTCTCGGACGACACCCTGCTCGTCTTCCCCTCGGACACGCACATCGGCGGCGCCGGGGGGACGGGCATCCCCGGGTCGCGAGACGGAAGGGCGTGGCGTCCCCAGGCCAATCCGGGATCTATCCCGAGTCGAGCGAGGCGGAGGCAAGCCTCGGATACCCTGCAACGGAGCGGCCATCGTTGCCCTTGCCGAGTTCCATCCGCGTTGCGTGGGAGGGTCATGGGGGAGAGAGCGGGAGAGCTGCGGCGGTCGTTGCCGGCGCTGATCGCCTCGATCCCTGTCTTCATCGTCTTCTTCGCCGTGCTGGGCATCGTCCTGACGGCGGCGGGCCCGGAGGGACTCGACCTGACGGACGCGCAGACGAGCGGCTGGATCGCGGTCCTCTACGGGCTCCCCACGTTGATCGCGCTCGCCCTGACGATCCGCCTGCGACAGCCACTGCTCATCACCGGGAACATCTTCGCGATCATCTTCTTCGTATCGCTCGGGGACACCGTCGGCTTCGACGATCTGGCCGGTGCCTCGATGCTGGCGGGCGCCATCGTGTTGGTGGCGGCCATCCTCGGGCTCACCGGCCGGATCGCGGCGTGGATCCCGGCACCCATCGTGTACGGACTGATCGCCGGAGCCGTGATGCCCTTCGTCGTGAACGTCTTCACGTTCCTCAGTACCTCGCACGATGGTGTTCGCCTCCCGTACGAGGTGCCGCTCATGGTGGGCAGCGCACTGCTTGCGTATCTCGTGAGTCAACGCGTGTTCGACGCGCGTGTCCCGCCGATCCTGCCGGCGTTCGTCGCCGGGCTGGCGGTGGCGGCGCTGACGGGTCAACTCGGCGCCTTCCCGAGCTCGTTCGCGCTCCCGAGGCTCGAGCTCGCACCTCCGTCCTTCTCGCTCAGCGCGATCGTCACCGCGACGCCGGTGTTGGTCGCACTGCTGACGGTCCAGTCGAACATCCCATCCCTCGTCTACATGCGGACGCAGGGCTTCACGCCCCCGGAGCGCACGATCGACATGGTGAGCGGCGCCGGGACGATCGTCGGGTCGCTGTTCGGGCCGATCGCGGTTTCGCTCGCTCTCCCGCCGGTACTGCTCACAGCCGGACCCGGCGCCGGTCCACCCGCCATCCGCTATCGAGCCGTCTACCTCCCGGTCGCGGCGGGCCTGCTCATCGCGCTGTTCGCGAGCACCGCCGCGGACCTCGCGGTGTTGGTGCCATCGACGTTGCTGCTCACGATGGCCGGGTTGGCGCTGATCGGAGCTCTACTGAGCGCCCTGAAGGAGATCACGCGTGGTCCGCTGGTCCTGGGCCCGATCCTCGCGTTCGCGATCGCGCTCTCGGACATGACGCTGCTCGGATTGGGACCCTTCTTCTGGTCCCTGGTGCTGGGTGCCGGCATCTCCCTGCTGCTCGAACGCGACGGGTGGAAGGCGCTCCAAGCCGAGGCGGCCGGGTCCGACGAACCAGTGGATCGGGCCGTGCCGCCCGAGGGTTGAGGATCGAATGGCGCGTCCCCGGCGGGAACTCGCCGGGCACCGGTGCTCTCATCGGGCAGGGGTCTCCACCCGCCGGCCCGAGGGTATGAGGAGGGCGAACATGCCGTCGCACATCAACCGAAGGAGCCCACATGCCTCACGAGATCCATGACCGGCGGGCCGTGCAGGCGCTCAGCGACGCCGGTGCGCAGGTCGTCGAGGTCCTGCCGCGGGACGAGTTCGAGGAGGACCATCTCCCGGGGGCCATCCACATTCCCCTCTCCGCGATCGAGACCGAGGCCCGCCGCCTGCTCGATCCGAGCAGGCCGGTCGTCGTCTACTGCTGGGACACGGCCTGAGACATCAGCCCACGAGCCGCGTGGCGGCTCGAAGCGCTCGGCTTCGCCGAGGTCCACGACTACGTGGACGGGAAGCTCGACTGGCTGGCCGCCGGCCTGCCCACGGAAGGCACCAACGCCGAACGTCCGCGGGCCGCAGACGTGGCACGCGCGGACGTGCCGACGTGCCGACTCGATGAGCAGGTCGAGCGGGTCCGCGAACGCGTTCGCGCGGCGGGCTGGGACGCGTGTGTGGTCGTGAACGACGAACGGGTCGTCCTCGGCTTGCTGCGACAGGAAGAGCTCGAGCGGCCCGAGGGGCGGATCGAACAGGTCATGCGGCCGGGCCCCAGCACGTTTCGCCCGCACGTGGCCATCCAGGATCTGGCGCACTTCATGGTGGCGCACGATCTTCCGACGTCTCCGATCACGTCGTCGGACGGCCGGCTGATCGGCGTCCTCAGACGGGAGGACGCGATCCACGTCGCGCACCAGCAGCACGCGAGCGAACGCGAGCGGGAGCATGACGCCGCCCGACACGATCCTCGGTTAGGGGGCGGTGAGCAGGGGTAATGAGTCCAGACCGGCAGGACGCCGGTAGGCGAGAGGAGGGAGCACCCATGGATCAGGACGTGCTCAGCGCCATCGAGATCGACCGCCCGCGGTCCGAGGTGGCCGACTACGTCTCGAACCCCGAGAACGCCACGGCCTGGTACGAGAACATCAAGAAGGTCGAATGGAAGTCGCCCAAGCCACTCTCGGCCGGGTCGGAGATCGCCTTCGAGGCCGAGTTCATGGAACAGACCCTCGACTACACGTACCAGGTCACCGAGTACGTACCCGGCGAATCGCTCGTCATGAGCTCGACCTCGGGGCCCTTCCCGATGGAGACCAGCTACCGGTTCTCCGACACGCCCGCCGGTGGCACGAAGGTGGAGCTGCGAAACGCGGCCCAAGACCCGGACATGGCGAGCGCGATCGAGATCGAGAACCGGAAGGATCTCGCTCGACTGAAGTCGATCCTCGAGAACGGCGGGTCGTAGCCGAGCTCGAACATCGCACCCGACGAACCGTCACGGGTCGGGGGTCCGGGTCACGCGGAAGAGCGGGACGGCGCCGGGCAACCCCTTCAGCATCGTGCCCCCGATGCCCTCGAATCCGAACGGCGCCTCGCCGGAGGTCGCCTCGGTGACCGCGTCGCTCGCCAGGACCTCCCCGGGTCGGGCGACGTCCGCGATCCGCGACGCAAGGTTCACCGTCTGTCCGAAGACGTCGAGATCGCGTTCGATCACGGGTCCGGCGTGGACGCCCGCGTGCGACGAGAGCGCCCCCTCGGCGTTCATCGCCTCCACGAGGTCGAGAGCGGCTCCGACGCCCGCGGCCGCGTCCGACAGTCGAAGCATCGCGCCGTCGCCCAGGAGCTTCACGAGGCGTCCCCCGTATCGCCGCGCCGCCTCATCGGCGCGTCGTTGGAGCGAGGTCGCGGCGTCAACAGCGGTCTCGTCGCCACGCTCGCTCGTCATGCGAGTGAAGCCCGATAGGTCGACGAAGACGATCGCGGGCGGGCCGAGCGGGTCGGGCGGCGGCGCAAGCCCGCGGGAGGCGAGGAACCGTTCGAACCCCTCCACGATGCCGGTCACACTGCGGTGCTCGAGGTACCGGGCGGCCAGCCACGTGAACATCTCCGGGGCCAGGGACGTCATGCGCGTGAACGTGACGCGGACGTCGTCGGGGAACCGCTCGAGCTGGCCCCTCAGCAGACGTTCCCTGGCGGGCTTTCCGAGCTGCTCGTCCAGGAGCTCGGCCCACCCGAGCAGCGTCGTTCGCGTCCCCTGCGCCATCAACCGCGCCGCCCGAAGCGGCGCGTCCGGGTCCGGCGCCTGCCTCCATCCCGCGAGGAAGCGCTCGAACATCGCCTCCTCGTCGGCATGGATCGGAGCCGCGGGATCCGGCTGCGGCAGGCCCAGCACCTCGTAGACGGCCGGGAGCATCTCGGCTCCCGGGCCGGCGTTGGCCAGGAACTCGGCGAACGTCCGGTCCGACCGCGGACCCGGCTCGTACGGGCTGTATTCGTCCAGCCGCTGGAAGGAGAGCAGCCCCTCCGCCGCGGCATGCTCGATCGTCTCGGGGGCGGTGCCGCTGTCCATCAGGGCCGAGACCATCTTCACGGCGAGCACCGAGCCATACGTGAAGCGGCCCCGTTCGTCGGACGCCAGAAGCCCGATCTTCGCGAGCCACCGAACCCGCTCCTCCTCGCATCCGGCCTCGCCCGCGATCTCGGCGGCGGAGTAGGTCTTCGACACGCGCGGCATCCTACGGCCCGGGCCGCATCTGCTTGCCGGAGCCTGGGACCGGTCAGTGCCTTTTCGGCTCGGTGGCCCGGGCTGCCGATACCGAGATCGATATCGAGGGTCGGTTCGAGGTTCGGTCCCTGCACGATGCTACGGTCCACGCGATGCCGGATCTCGAGAGCGTCCTTGACGGGCTGAACCCGGCCCAGCGCGAGGCCGCGCTCGCGCTCCGAGGGTCGGTCGCGATCCTGGCCGGCGCGGGGACCGGCAAGACCACCACGATCACGCACCGGATCGCCTGTCAGGTCCGATCCGGCGCGTTCGAGCCCTCGCAGATCCTCGCGGTGACGTTCACCGACAAGGCCGCGGGCGAGCTCCGAGCCCGCCTGAGGGCGCTCGGCGTCGAGGGCGTCGAGGCGCGCACGTTCCACTCGGCCGCGCTTTCGCAGCTCTCGCGCCAATGGACCCAGCACACCGGCGAGCCGCTTCCGGAGATCCTCGACCACAAGGCGCCGGTCATCGCCTCGCTCGCGAACGCGCTCCCGCCACCGCACAAGTTCCTCCCACGGCGCGAGCTCGCCGGCGAGATCGAGTGGGCGAAGAACCGCCTGATCCCGCCGGCGCGGTACCTGGCCGAGCTCGGCGATCACGAGCCGCCGATCCCGGCGGACCTGATGCACCGCGTCTACGACGGGTACGAGCGGCGCAAGCGCTCGATGGGACGGCTGGACTTCGAGGACATGCTCGGGCTCGCGCTGCGGCTGTTCGACGAGCATCCGGACGCCGTCGAGCAGGTCCGCTCGCGCTTCGCGGCGTTCACCGTGGACGAGTACCAGGACGTGAACCCCCTCCAGGCCGGCCTGCTCGAACGCTGGCTCGGCGACCGCGACGACCTGTGCGTCGTGGGCGACGACTACCAGACGATCTACGCGTTCACGGGCGCGTCGCCGTCGCATCTGCTCGGCTTCACGACGCGGTTCCCACATGCAACGGTCGTCCGGCTCGAGGAGAACTACCGCTCCACGCCCGAGGTGCTCGAGCTCGCCAACCGGCTCGCTTCCCGCCTGGGCGGGTTCCGAAAGCGGCTGCGGGCGACCCGGCCCTCGGGACCGCCGCCGGTCGCGCGCGCGGCGCCCGACGAGGTGGCGGAGATCGCGGCCGTCGTCGAGGCGGTGCGGCGGCTGCACAAGGACGAGGCCGTGCCGCTCGAGCAGATCGCGGTGCTGTACCGGATCAACGCCCGCTCCGAGCCCTTCGAGGAGGCGTTCGCCGCCGCCGGCATCCCGTACCAGGTGCGCGACGGCGCGTTCCTGCGCCGGCCCGGCCCCCGTTCGGTGCTCCAGCGGCTGAAGCGCTCGGGCGCCGGCTCGGTGGCCGAGGCCGTCGCGGCGATCACCGACCAGCTCGGCTACGACCCCGAGGCCGTGCCCGACGCCGACGAGGAGGTCACGCGCCAGTCCGACCTCGGCCGGATGCGTTCACTGGCATCCGAGTTCGTGCGCGCACACCCGGACGGCGACGCCGCGGCGTTCGGCGCCGAGCTCGCCAAGCGGTTCTCGACCGAGCAGAGCGGCCGAGGCGTGAACCTGCTCACGTACCACCGCGCGAAGGGGCTCGAGTTCGACGCGGTCTTCCTCCCGCGCCTGCTCGACGGCGAGCTCCCGTTCCGCTCGGGCCGGGCCAAGGCCGACCCCGAGGAGGAACGCCGGCTCCTGTACGTCGGGATCACGCGCGCCCGCCGGTACCTGTTCCTCACCTGGCCGACCGACGGCCGCGCGCGCCCGAGCCCGTTCCTGGACGAGATGGAGCTCGCGTCTTCCGCGCCCTCGAGGCAGCGAACGGCGCGCGGCCCGGCGGTCAACGTCGGCCGAGGGGGAGCGGTGTTCGACCGGCTCAAGGAATGGCGACGCAAGCGCGCCCAGGCCGATGGGGTGCCCGCGTACGTGGTGTTCCACGACCGAACGCTCGCCGAGATCGCCGAGAACCAGCCCCGCGACTGGGCCGACCTCGCCGCGATCTCGGGCGTTGGGCCGGCCAAGCTCGAGCGCTATGCGGACGAGGTGCTGGCGGTTGTTGCGCCCGGATAGCCGGCATCGACCGCGGGACACCGACCCCCAGCCCTCGGCTGCTGGGAGTCGTCACCTTCCCTCCCGAGGCTCCGTCGGCCTAGGATCGGCGTGCCCGCCAGCGCCTGAGAGGGGCAGACGATGGTGAAGCTGCGCGACTTCCCGCGGTATCCGCTGATGTTCGGGCCGAGCCCCGTCCACCCGCTCGATCGACTCACGGAGCATCTCGGCGGGGCGACGGTCTGGGCCAAGCGCGAGGATTGCAACTCCGGGCTCGCGTTCGGAGGGAACAAGATCCGCAAGCTCGAGTACCTCGTCCCGGATGCCCTCGCCAAGGGAGCCGACACCCTGGTGTCGATCGGAGGCATCCAGTCCAACCACACCCGACAGGTCGCGGCCGTCGCGGCCAAGCTCGGCCTGAAGTGCCGCTTGGTCCAGGAGAAGTGGGTGGACTGGGATGACCCGGTCAACGACCGGGTGGGCAACATCCTGCTGTCGCGCATCATGGGCGCCGACGTCCGCCTCGACCCGTCGGGCTTCGACATCGGGATCCGCACGTCGTGGGAAGAAGCCTTGCGTGAGGTCGAGGAAGCGGGCGGCACTCCCTACGGCATCCCCGCCGGCGCGTCCGAGCACCCCCTGGGAGGACTCGGCTTCGCCAACTGGGCCTTCGAGGTGGCGGAGCAGGAGCAGCAGCTCGATGTCTTCTTCGACACGATCATCGTCTGCACGGTGACCGGCTCCACGCACGCGGGCATGATCGCCGGCTTCGCGGCCCTGCAAGAGGAGACGCAGGGTCGTCCTCGAAGGGTCCTCGGCATCGACGCGTCCGCGACGATCGAGCAGACCCGCGACCAGGTTGCCCGGATCGCCCGCGACACGGCCAAGCTCATCGAGCTCGACCGAGACGTGGCCGACGACGAGATCACCGTCCTCGAGGGGTGGGCGGGGGACTTCTACGGCATCCCGGTCGAATCGACGGTCGAAGCGATCAGGCTGAGCGCGTCGCTGGAGGGCATGATCATCGACCCCGTCTACGAAGGGAAGTCCATGGCCGGGCTGATCGACCTGGTCGGCTCCGGCGAGGTCCCGAAGGACTCCACCGTCCTGTATGCCCACCTGGGTGGTCAGCCGGCGCTCAACGCCTATGCAGGCATCTTCGACTGACGCATGCGCACGGACCAGGGTACGGCGGGGCCGGTCCGAGCCGGCTCCCCTCTACGCGCGCACGGCCATCGGGAGATTGGGGCCGAGGACGGCCTCGAGGGTCCCGAGTAACCGTCACGGTTTTTCAGGGTACGGCTACGTGATGGTCGAGCGCCCGGCTCCCCCCCCAGATCGCCGCGATACCGACATCGATATCGGGCGACCGCCGAAGTGCGACGGCCAATGCTGCATGCTGCGCCAGCGGTTGGTGACGACTCGGATCGACTGATCTCGCGATCGGACCCAGCTGTAGTCCGAACGGCCGTTGCGAAGATCACACACCGGCGGTGACGCGCGCGCTCTCTTTCCGAGCCGGAGCCGCGCAGCATCAGAGCACACCCACCCCGCAAAGAAGGAGGGGAGTGCGGTGAAGAAGAACTCCGTCCTGGAGCGCCGCCCGGCTGAGACAAAGGCCGGTGCCCTCGGAGGTTTCACCATCGTGCTGATCTCGTTCCTCGAGGCGCTGGGCATCACGCTGACGAGCGCGCGGGTCAAGGTCGTGACCGGGGTCGTCGCCCTGGCGCCCGCGTGCTTCACCTGGCTCGATCTGCATGACGGGCTCCGTGGGCTCGGCCGAAGCATCGTGGGCGGCCACCACAATGCGCCTCCGGCACCCCTGCCTGACCCATCGGTCAAGGAAATGACGTAGGGGAGAGGGTGCCGCAATGTCCGCCAAGGATCGGACGGGATCGATGGGGCTCCGTGAGTGGCTCTCACGCGCCCCCGGACGCGCGGTCGCTCTGGCCCTCGTGCTGGTCGTGGTCGGTGTCGCGACCGGGTTCGTGCTGGGCGGTGGCTTGTCGGACGACGAGGGTCCGATCATTCCGGGACCCGTGCCGATCGACCTGAAGGCGTCTGGACGATACGTCGCGTTGGGGGACTCCTACTCGGCGGGAGAGGGCCTGGCGCCGTTCGAGGCCGAAACGGAAGACGTCGAGGACGGCGGCGATCGATGTCATCGTTCGGCCCACATGGCTTATCCACTCCTGTTGACGTTCGTCGACACGTACCAGACGGAGCGGGTGTTCCGGGCGTGCTCGGGTGCGAATGTCGAGAACCTGTTCGATGTCGTTCAGGATCACAGCGGCGTCGCGAATCACCTCGGACTTCAGGTGGGCCCCGGCATCGCGGGCGACGACGTCACCCTTGTCACGATCTCGGTGGGCGGGAACGACGTGGACTTCGCAAAGGTGCTCAGCTTCTGCTTCGACGAGGGGCCCGACTGTTCCCAGCTCCCCTACAAGGGTGAATACGACTCGCTCGAGGTGTGGGCGGATGCGGTCATCCCCGCCCTCAGGGAGGAACTCACTGGGTTCTACGTCCGCCTTCGCGAGGCGTTCCCTCGGGCACGGATCGTCGTGCTGGGCTACCCTGCGCTCTTCCCGGCCAAGCAACCTTCGATCCACAGCGTCCACACGGCCGTGTGTTCGCTGCTGTTCCGGCAATGGTCCGCGCCCGAACGCCAGGCCATCCGCGACTGGGGAGCGCGCCTGAACCGGATCATCTTCGAGGCCACAGAACAAGCACGGTCCGGGATCGAGTTCGTCGACCCCGCGCCATACTTCGCGACACACGAGCCCTGCAGCTCGGGCGGAGAGTGGGTGCGTTTCGTCGGCCTGACCAACGATGCTGTCCGCCAGGGCTCGTTCCACCCTCTTCCCGATGGTCAACGGATGATGGCCCGTATCATCTCCTGCTACCTGGACATCTTCGATTCGCCTACCGTTCAGCGAACCAAGCAGACGAATTACGCGATGACCGGATGCGTTGCCAAGGAGACCGTCGAGGTCGCCGAATCCCCGGAGCCTCCATCGCCCCCATCATGACCCTGAACGATTCGGATCGGGCAGCGCTTGGGATCGTCGGACCGCGGGGCTGAGGGCGCCTACCGCCAGTGTGGATAGGTCAGGTAGTGGAACTGACGCACGAAGACGTGCCCCGAATCAGGAGTCTGTCGGCTCGCCCATCTCCAGCCAGTGTGAGCGGGGGAACCAGATGCGGTGCCGTCCCGCGGTCCGGGTCATCACTAGCAGGGCTTCGTCGCAGTGGCTGCATCGCAACACGATGCCCGGGGCCTGCACGTAGGCGTGCTCCGCCCCGACGGGCTCCACGTTGCCACATCCCTTGCACGCGATGCGAGCCTCCGTCATGTCCTGGACGAACATCCCACCCAGCGTGCCCGCGATCGCATTGCCGTCGAGCCTGAGCGCCTCGCCTTCCATCTAGCCTCCCGTCGGTCCGAATCGCTCGGTCTTCACGGTGTTCGACGGATAGCCCAGGAGCACCAGCCCCCCGGCGACCGACTCGACGAACGAGGTCGGTCCGCACACGAACGTCATCGGCATGCTTGCCGTCGCCCACGCCGCCTCGGCGAGCATCGCCCCGTCGACCCGGCGAGCGTAGCCCTTCCATCCCGGCGGCTGGGAGCGCGTCAGGGTATGGATCACCTCGGGGCCGTTCGAGCCGGCGGCGAGCCGTTCCAGCTCGTCCCGGTAGATGACCTCGTCCCACGATCGAGATGAGTAGAGGAGTCGAGCCCCGACCGTGCCGTCCGACGCCCGGCGGTGTCGAAGCATGCACATCAGCGGGACGATCCCGGAGCCGCCGGCCACGAGCAGGAGCGGCCCGTCCGAGCGGGCCTCCCACACGAAGTAGCCGCCGATCGGACCACGGAGCTCGAGCTTGTCGCCACGCCGCAACTCGCCGACGAGGTACTCCGAGACCTCACCGTCGGGCAGGCGCTCCACCGTGATCGCGAGGCGCCCGTCCTCGGGAGCCGAAGCGATCGAGTAACTGCGCTGCGCCTGGTATCCGTCCTCGGCGGTGAGGCGAACGTCGACGTGCTGCCCCGCCCGGTGGCCGGGCCACTCGGGGACCTCCAGGAAGATGGTCCGGACCCGAGGCGTCTCGTCGATCAGCTCGACGACCTCGCCGAGCGTCCAGTTCAGTCGCCCGCGTACCGCTGCTCGCGCCATGGGTCTCCGTAGATGTGATAGCCGTAGCTCTCCCAGAAGCCGGGCTCGTCGTGATCCATCAACCGAAGACCGCGAACCCATTTCGCGCTCTTCCAGAAGTACAGGTGGGGAACGAGGAGCCGGGCGGGCCCCCCGTGTTCGGCCTCGAGCGGCTGTCCATCGTAGGCGAACGCGACCCACGCCTGACCGTCGAGGACGTCCTCGAGCGGCAGGTTCGTCGTGTAGTCGCCTTCGGAGATGGCAAGTACGTGCGTCGCATGGTGCTCGACGCCTTCGAGGAGCGTGTCGATCGATACGCCCACCCACGTGGTGTCCAGCTTCGACCACTTCGTGACGCAGTGGATGTCGACCCTGATGTCCTCGCTGGGAAGGGCCCGGAACTGTTCCCAGCTCCACGTCCTGAGCTGCGTCGTCTCGTCCTCGATGGCGAAGGTCCACTCGTCGAGCGGCGTGTGCGGCGTCGGACCCGCGGACAGAACCGGGAAGCCGTCGACGAGATACTGGCCCGGGGGGAGCCGCGCATCCTCGCGATCGCTCGCCCGTTTCCCGCGGAAGCCGCGGGAGATGTACCCCATCCGTTCCCCCGTCCTCACCGTCCCTCGAGCTGCGGTGATCGTATGCCCCTTCGACCTCGAGATGCATCGTGGCCCGGAACGGCGGTCGGCCGGCGGTCGTACCCTTCACGGCGTGAGCGCCCCCGGCGTCGTCGCCTCCAAGGAGGACCTGGCGATCGTCGAGCGGCTTCGCGCCGGCGACGAGCTCGCGTTCATGATGCTCGTCGAGCAGCACCAGCCGGCGATGCTGCGGATCGCGCGGATGTATGTGTCGTCGCGCGCCGTCGCCGAGGACGTCGTCGCGGAGGCCTGGCTCGGCGTGGTCAAGGGCATCGAGCGCTTCGAGGGTCGCTCCTCACTCCGAACGTGGATCTATCGGATCGTCGCGAACATCGCCAAGACCAGGGGAGCGGCGGAGGGCCGCGCCGTCCCGTTCTCCTCGCTCGCGGGCGAGGGCGAGACGGACCGGGGGGTCGAGCCCTCGTGGTTCTACGACTCGAACGGCCGCAACCCTGGCGGATGGACGACCTTCCCGGAGGACTGGCGCGGGATCCCCGAGGCCCGGCTCCTCGGCAACGAGACCCTGCGACGCATCGGGCGTGCGATCGAGAACCTGCCGCCGTTGCAGGCGGAGGTGATCCGGCTGCGTGACGTCCTCGGGTGGAGCTCCGACGAGGTGCGCAACGCCCTGGACCTCTCGGAAGTCAACCAGCGGGTCCTCCTGCATCGCGCGCGCACACGTGTGCGTCGAGAGCTGGACGAGTACCTGAGGACCGGATCGGAGGACGGGTGACCGCGCGACCCCTGACCTGTCGCGAGGTGATCGACCTGCTCACCGACTATGTCGAGGACGCCCTTCCCGAGCAGGAGCGACGGCGGGTCGAGGCGCACCTCGCGATCTGCGACGGTTGCACGACCTACCTCGAGCAGATGCGGGAGACGATCCGGCTGACCGGGATGCTGACCGAGGAGCAGATCCCCGACGCGGAGAGGGAGCGGCTCCTCGACGCGTTCCGAGACTGGACCCGGCCCGGCTAGGTTCGCGGCTCCTCGCCCATGGTGGAGCTACCGATGAAGACGGCTCCCTCGGCGATCGCGAGTGTCATCGAGGTGATCTGACCCTCGACGCGAGCGCGTGGGCCGAGCGCCACCCTGCCCTTGCCGACGATGTCGCCCATGACCACCCCGCCCACGTCCACGTTGTGGCCGCGGATGTTCCCGTCGAGCCGGCTGTCGGCCGGGAGGGACACGTCGCCCTTTGCGGCGAGGTTGCCCTTGACCTGCCCGGCCAGGACGATGCTCCCCGCCTGGATGTTCGCCTCCACCCGGCCCTGGGGGGAGAGCGTCACCTCCCGTTCGGCGGTGATCTTGCCCTTGACCTCGCCCTCGACCCTGAGGGAGCCGGCCGCCACGACGGTGCCCTCGATCCGGGTGCCCGGACCGACCACCGAGACCTCGGGGGTGTCGTCTCCACGGAACATGCAGCACCTCCTGGACCGCAGCGTATCCGTCCTTGCGCGACCCCGTCGCGGCACGGTTGGCCCGGCGGGCCGGCCCTGGGAGACAATGCCGCCGTGGCCGCCGACCAGATGACCGCCGACCGGCCGTTCTCGCTCGTGCTGGCGGGCGTCGACGGGTCGGAACGCGCCGTGGAGGCCGCGCGCCAGGCCGCTCGCCTCGCTTCGGCCGCCGGCGCGCACCTGATCGTCGCCTACGTCATCGAGGACCGCCCGTACGAGGAGGGGGACGCCGAGCGGGCCCTCGAGGCGGCCAGCGCGGTTGCGCGGACCGCCGGCGCCGACCCGGAGGCGCGGATCCTGACCGGCGATGATGCCGGCGACGCCCTGGTCGGGGAGGCCGAGCGCGACGGCGTCGACCTCCTGTGCGTCGGGCCCGACTCGGAGCTGCTCGGGGGCGCGATCCGGTTCGGTCATGTTGCCGGGAGGATCCTGCGCGACGCCACCTGCTCGGTCCTGATCGCGCGGCCGGCGGGGCCGGCGTTCCCCCGGCACATCGCGTGTGCGATCGACGGGTCGGATGCATCGGTGCTCACCGCCCTCGCCGCCGCCGGCGTCGCCCGGGCTACCGGCGCGGAGCTGCGACTGGTCCACGTCGTTCCGGTCTTCCGGGGGCGCAACGAGGAGTGGACGTTGGGACCGCACGACCCGAGCCCGCCGGAGCTCGAACCCTCCGTGAAGGCCGTGTCGAGCCTCGGCCTCGAGCCGGTCCGCGAGATGGCGATGGGTCGACCCGAGCGCACCCTGGTGCGCGTGGCCGAGCGCGACGAGGTCGACCTCGTGGTCGTGGGTCACCGGGGCGTGAGCGGGATGACGCGCCGGCTGCTCGGCAGCGTGAGCGAGCACGTGGGCCACCACGCCCCCTGCTCGGTGTTCATCGTGCGGCCCTCGGGTGTGGCCCGTGCCTGATTCCCGGGTCGCCCCTCCCTTGTTGCCTGCCGCGGGCGGCGAGTAGGGTTGCGCCCTTCCCGCCGATCGAGCCGCTCGCCCGGGACGGGCGATACGGAACCAGCCATGGCCGAAACCGATCCGACACCGCCCGCCGGCACGTCCGTCGTGGACGCGAAGACCGTCGCGGCCGAGCGCCGGGCGGCACGCGCCGAGACCCGGCCCAGGTGGGTCCGCATCGCGCTCAAGCTGGCGACGTTCGCGGCTGCGCTGTTCCTGTTCGTGTTGGCGATCCAGCTGATGAAGGAGGGCGCGAAGGCGCTCGCGCCCACGCTCGAGGACAGCCCGCTCTTCAGCAACGCGGTCTCCACGCTCGGGTTCGGGTGGCTGGGCGCGTACATCGTCCTGTCCGGCTCGCCGATCGCGGCGGTCGCGCTCAGCCTGTACGTGGGCGGCGCGACCACCCAGCTCCAGACGTTCACGATGCTCTCGGGTTCGCGGCTTGGCGCGTCGTTCGTCGTCCTGCTGGTCGGATTCCTGTACGCGCTGCGCAACCGCGGCCGCAACCGCGGCGAGTCGATCGGGATGGGCGTGCTCGCGCTCTCGCTCACGGCCATCGTGTACGTGCCCGGCATGCTGATCGGCTATGCCGTCCTGAAGTCCGGGGTGCTCGGAGGGATCCACTGGAGCGCCTCCAACGACGTCCTCTCGATCGTCGACGTGATCTGGGGACCCGTGGTCGACCTCATCACCGGGCTGCCTGGCTGGACGCTGTTGCCGATCGGGCTCGGGCTGATCCTGCTGGCGTTCCGGTTGCTGGACAACGTGCTCCCACAGCTGGACGGCGAGCGGCACGGCGGCGGCAAGGGCTCGTGGATGAAGCGGCCCTGGCCCATGTTCGGCCTGGGATGCCTGGTCGCGACGCTGACGCTCTCGGTCTCGGTGGCGCTCACGCTGCTGGTGCCGCTCGCGAGCCGGGGCTACATCACGCGGCGCGAGTCGATCCCCTACATCATGGGCGCGAACATCACGACGCTCGCCGACACGCTGGTGGCCGCGATGATCCTGGGGAACCCGGTCGCCGTGCAGATCGTCCTCGCCGAGGCGATCGCCGTGAGCATCGTGTCGTTGTTCTACCTCGCGGTGCTGTACGGGCCGCTCACGCGCGGGATCATGGCGCTCGACGAGTGGGTGGTGTCGACGAACCGCCGGCTCTGGTTCTTCGTCGCGATCCTGTTCGTGCTGCCGGCGTTGTTCCTCACGTCCGGCATCTGGATCGGCCCGATCGCGCACTGACGCCTGCCGCTCGCGGCTCAGTTCCCGCTCGACGCGAGGTCGCGTTCCAGCTCCGCCGCCGAGCACCGCTCCTTACGGACGCGCAAAGTGATGGAGGACATCGGCGCCTCAAAGGGGGAACCGCCCCACCGGATGATGGCTCATCGCCGTCACGCCTGCGATCCGAGTGTGCTTAGTGGTCCTGAGGGCGCGGGCGCACCCCACGACGAGTGCCACCTGCGTGAGGTCCGAACGCATCGCGTCCATCGAGGACTGAAGCGCGTCGATCCGACCATCGAGGCGTGCCCCAAGCGAGTCGACCCGACCGCCGAGCCGGGCCTCGACTCGATCGATCTTTCGGTCGATCGCATCGAAGCGACCCTTGCCGAGCAAGGCCACAACTCCACCGACGACGGCGACCACCACGGCGTTGATGGAGGCAACGAGCAGGTCCATCGAGCGCGTCCTCTCCGCGGGAGACGCCGTCGATCCGTGGCTAGCATCGAGGACCGACGCTCGCCTTGCCCGGTCACCCTCGAACCCGCCGTCCTGCCTCGGAGCGCCCGGCGCTCGAGCAGGGCATCGGTGATCCCCACGCCGAGCCGCCCAGCCAGGTGGTCGTAGCACGTCCGCCCCTGCCGCAGCCGCTCGGCCGCCGAGGCGGCGAGGAGCGAGGACACGCGCCGGCGGGCGCGATCACAGCGAGGGCGTTGAATCCAGGAGCCTTCACGTCGTTCGCAGGAACGCGATCACCGCCAGCACGCGTCGGTGGTCGTCGGCCGCCGGGAGCAACCCGAGCTTGTCGAAGATGTGACCGACGTGGGTCTCGACCGTCTTCGGGCTGAGGAACAGCCGCTCGGAGATCGCCTGGTTCGACCGTCCCTCCGCCATCAGGGAAAGGATCTCGCGCTCGCGTTCGGTGAGCCGCTCGAGAGGATCCGCCGCTCTGCGCCGCCGGAGCAGCTGCGAGACCACCTCCGGATCGATCACGCTCCCGCCGGCCGCGACGCGTCGCACACCGTCGGCGAGCTCACCCACGTCTGCGACGCGATCTTTTAGGAGGTACCCGACGCCGTCGGGGCTGGCCTCGAGCAGCCGCACCGCGTGCTGGGTCTCGACGTAGTGGGACAGGACGAGGACGCCCACCGACGGGAATTCCTCGCGGATCCGGGCGGCTGCGAGCAGCCCCTCGTTCGTGTGCGACGGCGGCATCCGGATGTCGACGACGGCGACGTCCGGCGGATCGGCGCGCACGTGCTCCAGCAGCTCCTCGGCATCGCCGACGGCTCCGGCCACGACGAACCCGGCGTCCTCGAGCACCCGCGCGACGCCTTCGCGGAACAGCACGACATCGTCGGCCAGCAGGACGCGCAGCCGTGTCGAGTCCAATCCATCCGCGGCGGAGCGGAAGCGGTCGGCAGGATCGTCGGTCTCCGGTGCCGCCCGCAGGATCCTTACCGCCTCCGGAAGGTTCTTGAGCTGCACGGATCCTCGATCGTGGAACACGACTCCCGGCATCGTCCCCGCGAGGTGCGCCACCTCGTGGCTCACGAGGACCTCGCCGGCGGCCGCGAGCCCGCAGATTCTCGCGGCAAGGTTCAGGGCGCCGCCCCGGTAGCCGCCCTCCACCTCGACCGCCTCGCCGGCTGCCACCCCGATCCCGACCGGCAGCGGATCCATCGGTCCTCCGGACGACACGTACCCAGCCTGCAGCTCGATCGCTGCTCGGATGGCCGCCCGTACCGAATTGAACGCCACCAGCGCCTCATCCCCTCGAAGCTCGACCAGCGTGCCCCCGGATCGTCCTACGGTCGCGCGCGTGAGGTTAGCGAAGCGGGTCGCCACCTTCGCCGCTTCCTCGTCGCCGTGGTCGTGGGTGAACCGCGTGAACCCGCGGATGTCGGCGATCAAGAAGGTCCTGACGCTGCCGCCGCCCTCAGTGGCCATCGAGCGGGATCTCCGCACGGACGATCGTGCCGCCCCGAGTGGGACTGTCGACCGTGAGCCGACCGCCGACGGCCGCCACCCGGTCCTGGAGGCCGCGGAGCCCCGTTCCCCCCTTGAGGTCGGCACCGCCGACGCCGTCGTCAGCGACCTCGACGTCGAGCGTTCCGTCCGTGTCCGAGATCTGGACGACCGCGAGCGAAGCCGATGCGTACTTCGCCGTGTTCGCGAGGGCCTCGGCCACGACGTAGTAGGCCGTCGCCTCGATGGCGTCGGCGAACCGTCGCTCGGGCGCGCGCTCGACCCTGACGGGCACGGGGGAGCGGTCGGCGAGCGATCCGACCGCCGCCCCGATGCCCTCCTCGGCCAGGATCGCAGGGTGGATACCCCGCGCGAGCTCGCGAAGCTCGTCGATCGCGCGCTTCGACTCTGCGAGGAGCTCGTCGACGGAGCCCGTGAGGTCGGGTGCCGCATCCTTCGGCAGCTCGTTCCTGAGACGGCGTAGCGAGAGGGACATCGTCACGAGCCGTTGTTGCGCGCCGTCGTGCAGGTTGCGCTCCACGCGGCGGCGTTCGGCGTCGCCAGCCTCGACGATCCGAGCTCGCGAGGTCCGAACCTCCTCGAGCTGGGCGCGCACCTCCGCCTGAAGTCGCTCGTTCTCGACCGCGAGACGCGTCGCGGCCACGGCGCTCCGCAGCAGGTCCGGGTCCTGGAGGATCGCCGGGTCGTGGACGAGAGCTGCGATCTGTTCGCCTGCCCGCTCGATCGGTGTCACCGACCGTCGCTCCGCGTGGTCGACCGAGACCTGGCGTCCCCACTCGTCCACATAGGTCATCGAACCCGGGAGCCGGTAGGCGATTCGGAGGGTGGGGTCCCGGAGGATCCGGGCCAGCGTGTCACGCGCCCTCCCGGGCCCCGGCGCCTCCCCGAGCTCGACCACCAGATCGCCGACCCTCGATCGCCCGAGCCGTGTGCGGAACAGACCGACCGCGAATCCGACGGGCAGCGCGCATAGGGATAGGAGTCCGAGCGGCCCGCTGGCGACGTCGTACACCGTGTCGATCCGGAGCGTGTCACCGAAGATCCGGGACACGACGACGGCGGCGGTCGGCAGGCTCGCCCAGATCACAGGCGCAAGCACCCGTCTGCCAGCGGAGCTCGCGTCCCGCCAGTGCCGCAGGAGCGCGAACAGGAACGCGAAGGCGAGTCCCGCAGTGATCACGGACTCCGTTCGCCCGATCGCATCCGCGAGGTCGTTGTTCGAAGACACGAGGAACACATTGTCGAACGCCCACCCGTTGGCTCGGAAGTCGAGGAACGCAAGGCGCGCCATCGAGGCGACGATCCACCACGCGTAGCCCGCGATCACCAAAATGCGGTCCAGCCTCGACTCGAGACGCCCGGTCGGGAACGCGAGGAACAGGTGCCCGAGCACCGCGATCCACAGATCCAGTAGCAGGAACGTCCCGACCGAGTAGGTCACATCGGTGGCGATCCACCCGATCCCCTGGAGCTCGAAGGCGAACCCGACGGCCATCATGAGCGGCCCTACCCGGTTCTCTGGACGCTTGGCGAACGCGAAGAGGCCGAGGAAGGTGAAGGTGCTTCCCGTGAGGATGCCTGCCACGAGCGACGGGCTGTGGAACGTGGTGTACGTGACCCACAGCGGCGCGACGATCCAGAACACAGCCGCGGCGAGGCAGGCCGCACCGAGGACGATCAGGAGGCCCCGACGCACTCGCGGCGGGGACGTTGGATCGGGAGCTCCGAGGCTGCGTGTGGTCACGACGCCTTCTCCGTGATCTTTGCGGCGGTGGACGCGGCGAGCCACCGCCCGAAGATCACCCTCGGTGTCCGGATCCGGGCGGAACCATCCACGGTTCGGACCGTCGCCAGCATGCGAGCGATCGTCCCAATCCAAGCACCACGCCCACATCGGGGCCAGCCCCGAGAGAGGTCGGTGGCGGGCCCCGATGGCCCGGGCATCTCGTCTCCCTACCGTCCTGCTTGGAAGGAGGACGAGATGGAGTCCATCGGAACCATCGCACCGGCGAGGACCCGTGTGGGGCAAATCTGGCTCGCGATGATCGCGTTCACCGTGGCCTTGCTGCTTGTCACGATTGCCGGCGCCCCGTCCATTAGCCCCGGCGAGGTTCCGGAGCCCGCCGCCGGTCACACCGTGTGCGTCGCCGAGACCGTCCCTGGTCCGTGTTCCTGAGCGTCGGTCAGGGGGTTGGGTCGAGCTCGAGCAGGCCGGGCAGCCCCGCCGAACCCGCCCCGGTCAACCCCACCCCTCGTCCCGAGCCACGCCGCTCCACCCATCCGAGCTCGAACAGCCGGTCGCACAGCTCGGCGCCGAGGGCACCCGCCAGGTGCGAGCGGCGCTCGGTCCAGTCCAGACACGCGAGCGCGAACGACCTCCGCCGCCCGCGCGCGGCGCCGACGTCCACGCCCATCTCCCCGAGCAGGCGCTCGCCCTGCCCGGTCACCTCGAACCCGCCGTCCGATCCTCGCAGCGCGCGGCGCGCAAGCAGGCCATCGGTGATCCCCACGCCGAGCCGCCCGGCCAGGTGGTCGTAGCACGTACGCCCCTGCCGCAGCCGCTCGGCTGCCGAGGCGGCGCGGAGCGAGGACACGCGCCGGCGCGGCGCGATCACGGCGAGCGCCTCGATCGCCCGCGCGACCTCCGGGCGATGCAGCCGGTACCGGCGCTGCCGGCCGGCGGGCTCGGCCTGCACCAGTCCGGCCCGGGCGAGCGCCGAAAGGTGACCGCTCGCCGTCGAGAGCGCGACGCCCGCCTCCCGGGCCAGGTCCCCGGCCGGATGGGCCCCGCCGTCCATGAGCAGCTCGAGCATCGCCAGGCGGGCCCGGTTCGCGAGCGCGCGGGTGACGGCCGCGACGTCGGCCTCGGCATCCATGCTTCGAGGATACCCGAATGGTCTCGGTCGTACTCTGTCCCGATCGACACGGAGGAGGTGCGCAATGGCCGACGAGCGACCGGAGGTCGACGACCGCGTTCCCGCAGACGCGGTGGCGCAGATGGTGGCGCACGTCCTGCGGCTGGCCGAGACGTGGGGCGCGTGGGACGGACGCCCGCTACCTGCCGACGACCGCGTCTACACGCCGCACAAGGCGATCCGCCGGGTGGCCGACCACATGATCGATCACCTCGCCCAGCTGGAGGCCCACATCTCGGGCGCCGAGCCCCTGCCCGACCGCTGGCACGGCTCGCACACGACGACGCCCACGGACCTGGCGCCCTTCACGCCGGAGGACCTGGACGAGGCGAGGAGCCGGCTTGAGCGGCTCGCCCAGCTGTGGCGGCTCCGGCTCGAGGCGATCCCGCCGGAGGAGCTCGACCGGGCGGAAGGCGACGCCTATACGCCGCGCGAGATGGCGTTCTGCGTGGTGGGGTCGACGTACTACGCGGATGCGGTAGGTGATCTGCCAACGCCCGGAGAACCGGGTCCGATCACCAGGTCACCACGTCGAGAACGATAGCCCTCGAACGATCGCTGATCGCGACGAGCGAGAGGGACCCGGCTCAGGATGGGTGAGCCATGCTCCTGGCGAGATCACGCATCGAGACCATCCCCACGACGGCTTCGCCGTCCATCACCGGCAGATGCCGGAATCCGCCGAACAGCATCCGATTGAGCGCCTCTGCCACCGTGGTCTCCGGGTCGATCGTCTCCGGGTCTTTGGACATCCACTTGGAGACCGCGGAGACCCTGGCCAGGTCCGCGCTGGAGGAGTCTCCGAGGGCCCGGAGGATGTCTCGCTCGGTGAAGATGCCGACGAGGGAGCCGTCGTCGAGTACCAGTACCGAGCCCGCCCGCTCGGCGAACATGACCCTCGCGGTCTCGGTGAGGTTGGCCGTGGGATCGACCGTGACCAGCGCGGTGCTCATGATCTCGCGAACGGTCGTCGTCAACCCCACCACCACGCCCGAATCCGTGGGCTCGGATCGTCTCCATACCTATCACCTCGGTCAAGGTCCGTACCCGACGATGTGAGTCCTCCCCGAGGATGACGACGCGTCCGCCGACCCCGGGTACGGTTCGGCTCGTGGACGGCGGGTGGTGGGATCGTCTCCGGCGGGTCGACCCGCGGATCTGGGATGGGCTGCTCGCGCTCGGCATGGTCGTGGTGGGCGTGTTGGCGTTCGCGCTCCGGGACCGGCGGCCCGACGAGCCGCCGGCGGCGCTCGGGTTCGCGCTGGTGGTCGTCGCCGCCTCGTCGCTCGCCTGGCGCCGCCGTGCGCCCTTGACCGTCGCGACCATCGTGTGCGCGGCCGTCGCGACCGCATCGCTCCTCGGCTACTGGCCCGAGTTCGTCGCGCTGCTGTGGATCGCGGTGTACTCGGCCGCCGCATACACCGAGCGCGACCGGCTGGTCCGCGTCCTGCTGCCCGTGGCGCTGCTCACCTCGGTCGCGATCAGCCTCGGCGAGCGATGGGACCGCGGCCTCAACTGGGTCGAGGTCTTGTCCGACCTGGTCGTGACCTTCGGCCTCCCGTTCCTCCTCGGCCGGATGACGTTCAATCGCCGCCGGCGGATCGTCCGTGAACGGGAGGTCGCGACCCGCGAGGCCGTCGCCGCCGAACGGGCGGCGATCGCCCGCGAGCTGCACGACGTCGTCGCGCACCACATGAGCGTGATGGTCGTGCAGGCGGGCGCGGCCCGAGCGGTGGGCGCAAGGGACCCGGCCGCGACGGCCGAGGCGCTCCGCCAGATCGAGGCGTCCGGCCGCACCGGCCTGGCCGAGATGCGCCGCCTGCTCGAGGTCCTCAAGGCCGAGGAGGACGGCAACGGCCGCGCGCCGCAGCCGGGGCTCGCACGCCTGGGCGAGCTCCTCGACGCGATGCGGGCCTCGGGACTGCCGGTCGAGGCGGTCGTCGAGGGAACGCCGCGACCGCTGCCTCCCGGCGTCGACCTGTCCGCCTACCGCATCGTACAGGAGGCGCTCACGAACGCGCTTCGGCACGCAGGCGGGGCGAGCGCCCGGGTCGTGGTCCGCTACGAGCCCGACGCGGTCGAACTCGAGATCGGCGACCACGGCCCCGGACCGCCCGAAGCATCGCAGGCATCCGGCGGACACGGGCTGATCGGGATGCGCGAGCGGGTGCAGCTGTTCGGCGGCCAGCTCGTGGCCGGGCCGCGCCCGGGCGGCGGGTTCCTCGTCCGGGCGCGCCTGCCCTCGGAGCCGGCGTGAGCGACGCCGCGATCCGGGTGCTGATCGCCGACGACCAGGCGCTGATGCGCACCGGCTTCCGCATGATCCTGGATGCGCAGGACGACATCGAGGTCGTGGGTGAGGCGATCGACGGGGCCGACGCGATCCGGCGGTTCGAGAAGCTCGCGCCGGACGTCGTCGTGATGGACGTCCGGATGCCGACGATGGACGGGATCGAGGCGACGCGCCGGCTCGCGGCGCTCGAGCGGCCGGCGCGCGT
>DASUMC010000085.1:0-6302 GCA_036277855.1 Actinomycetota bacterium | reverse complement strand
CGCCCGAACGGAGCAGGGCAACGATCCCGGCGCCCGCGGCCAGGATCGCCCCGAAGCGCGCCAACGTGAGTCCACTGCCGGCGTCAACGTCGAGTGGGCAGGGACCAGGAAAGAACGAGTCGTGGCACGGGACCTCGGCGGGGAAGGACCGACCGGCGAACGAAGGTGGGTCCGCGGGAAACGCGATCAACAGGCCGGCGGCGGCGGCGAGCACGACCAGGGCACCGGCCCCGATCCTCAGCCGTTTCGATCCCAGTGCTGTGAAGCAGGCTGCGCCGGCCATCACGAAGAGCCCGAGCACCAGCACGGCACGTCCATCGGCGCTCGCGATTCCCCATGGAACGCTGTATTCGTGGACCGGAATGCCGCCCCTGACATCGACAAGCGCCCAGGGGAGGCCGGCGCCGCCGACCATGGCGGCACCTCCCAGCCCGGCCAGGATCCCGAAGAGACGACCGCCTTCGGATATCCGGATGCTCATGGCCCAAATCTTGATCTCCCCTGACCGGCGTCTGCTAGACGCGGACTTCCCGGGTTCGAGTGGCGGAAGCCACCATTTCCGCTGGGTAGAAAGTCCCTATGACAACGAAGTGGGTGCTCGGAGCCCCGCCACATGGAGTCATGAGCCATCTGGGATGGTTGGGGGAGCACCCCCAGGCGAGGAACAACCTCGGGAACACCTCCGAACACTCGCGCAGCGTGACGTCGTCACGCCGGAGCTGAAGCTTCAGTCCCCCAACTTGACGAGGATCTCAACACGTCGAACTCGCAGCCCGGCGAGGACGGGTCGAAGCCGTGCTCGATCAGCCAGCGGGCTGCCAGCAAGCTTCGCAGCGACCACCATGCGTGGATCACGTCGAGGTCGACGTGAGTGCCGTAGCCGGCGACGACGTCGGCAAGGTGCTCCTCGTGTCCGAGCGTCAAGCTCGCGAGGTCGTACAGGGCATCGCCCTGAGCCGCCTCGGACCAGTCGATGACTCCGGTGATCTCGTCACCGTCCACGAACACGTGGGTGATCTGCAGGTCGCCGTGCGTGAAGACCGGTGTCCACGGGCGGAGCGCCGCCTCGGCGATCCGGCGGTTGCGCGTGACCATCTCAGTGGGAAGGACGCCGTTCGTGATGAGCCACTCGCATTCGCTGTCGAGGTGCGATGCGATCTCGTTGAGGCTCCGACCAGGCCATGGCGGCAGCGGCGCGTCGTGCAGCTTCCGTGCGGCGGCACCCGCCGCGGCCCACGCCGCCGCCGACGCGGTCGACGGCTCGCCGAGGCGGGCGAGCGCCGTCCCTGGGAGGGCAGCGAGTGCGAGCACGGGTGGCTTCCGCCACAGGACCTCCGGAGTCGGGATCGGCGCCATGGCCATCGCCTCGACCTCGACGTCGGTGCGCGTCCGGTCAGTGTCGATCTTCAGGAAGACGTCGCCGGCTCGTAGGGTCGCGCGCTCGTGATGAGCGACGACGACCTCGACCTCTCCCACATCGGCCATTTTCGCGGGGATGACCAGCGATGTCACCGGGGTCTTGTCGCGTGCGAGTGCGACGGCTGGCCAACGAAAGCCCAACGGGGCTTCGCGGTGCGCCCGCCGCGCTCTCGAGGTTCCAAGGCGGCCTTGGTCGCCCCCGATACCCCACGGGCCAGTGGGGTTTCGATGCCATCAGGAGGCCTGACCGTCCACGGGGAACGTCTCGAGTCCGGGCGGCACGTCCGTTCGGAACGATCGCACGATCCGCTCGAAGTCGTCGCGCTCGTCGTCCCAGCCGCCGGGAGGGAAGATCGCGACGATCAGGTAGCCCGTCGCCCCGTCGCCGAGCGTCATCGCCGCGGCGACGCTCGAGGTGACTTCGCCGCCCCGAACGATGTCCGCAACGATCAGCCGACCGGGTTCGCCGTCCACCCGCGTCGGATCGTCGATCGCGACGTCGACGATCGGGTTGGCGGTCAGGAAGTAGAGCGCCATCTGATCGAGGTCGTCGAAGCCGTCGGCCGTCACGGCGAAGGCCTGGTAGATGGTCTGGTCGGGTTCGCCCTGCGCGGCCACATCGAAGGCGCCCCCGAACCCCCCGGAGGCGGGAGAGGGGCTCGGCGCGGGCGGGCTCGAGACCACGCCGGTGAGCAGACCGGGCCCGCTCTCGGCCGGCTGCGGCGGGGTGACGGTGATGTCGTTGGCCGCGGGCAGGTTCAGCGCGAACATGCCTTGCTCGTCGTAGTAGCGGGCGAACTCGCGTCCGGAATCGTGCGCACAGGCGATGCATGGAAGGAGGGTGATCAGGGAAACGAGTAGCGTCGGCACCCTTCTCATGGGCAAGATGGTTGCACGCCAACGCGGCATTGACCAGCGGCCCGTCGGGTGCGTACGGTGCCGGAGCGGATCCTGGGGGTGGCGATGTGAACAAGAGCGGACTGATCGCGGAGGTGGCCAAGCGCACGGGCGCGAGCAAGGCGGACGTCGGTCGCATGATCGATTCGTCCATGGACGTGATCCGGGAGTCGGTGTCGCGTGGTGAGCGGGTCTCCCTGGTCGGGTTCGGGACCTTCGAGCGCAAGCGCAGGAACAAGAGGATCGCGCGGAACCCACGCAAGCCGATGACCCCAATCGTGGTGCCGGCGCGCGATCTGCCGTGGTTCACCGCCGGGAAGGAGTTCCGGGAGCTGGTTGCCTCCAAGCGGCGACGCGTTCCCGCCAAGCGCTAGGCGCTCCAGACGCCGCGCTCGCGCGGCGCGTGCTAGAGCGTCACGATCTGCAGGTTCCTCGCGACCTTGCGACCCGCCTCGTCCACCAGGTCGAACCGGACGCGTTGCCCGATCCGCAGCGAACGCAGGCCCGAGCCCTCGACCGACACGGCGTCGATCGCCACCTCGGTGCGGTCCTCCATCAGCAGGCTGCCCACCCGCTCCTCGTCCTCGAAGTCCTTGATCGTCCCCTGTGGCATCGAGCCCTCCGAGCTACGCACGCAGGCGCGCGCCGAGATCCATCTGCAGACAGACCTCCCGGGTCCGCCCTCGCCGACCATCGGCGAGCAGCGTGAGGATATCGTCGGGGCGGTCGACGTCGAACGACAGCTCGCGGCGCTCGACGATGGAGACGGGGAGTCCGCGCGCCTCGGCGAGCTCCACGTGCCGTCGGAACGAGTCGGGACCGAACCTGGCGGGGATCGCCCGCGGCGGGCGTCGCAGGAGCAGGCTGGTCCCCGATCCGTCCGCAGAGCGCGCGAGGACGACCGCTCCGAGCGTTCGAAGGGCTTCGTGAAGCGTCTCGACCGTGACGAGCGGAACGTCGGCCGGCAGCACCGCGAGCGCGCTCGCGCCGTCCTGCCTCGCCTTCGTCTCGACCTGCCGGATCGCGTTCGCGAGCGGAGGCTTGGCCTCGGGGATCGGTCGGGCGCCGCGGCCGGCCGCGATCTCGAGCGCCACCTCGTCGGGCGAGACCACCCAGGTCTCCCAACCTGGCACGGAGAGCGCCGCGTCCAGGACGTCCTCGAGCATCGCGAGCGTGAGCGCGCCGCGCTCGAGCCCCGTCAGCGCGGGGGACAGCCGCGTCTTCGCGCGCGAGAGCGACTTCACCGGTACGGCCACGACGCGCATGACCAGAGGCTAGTACCCCGGCGGCGTATCGAACGCAGGACCGTGCGATCGGCCCGCGGAGCTACGCGGTAGCATCGCCGCCCCGAAGGAGGCGAGTCGTGGAACCGTGGTACCGAGCGGCCGAGCTCGCGTTGGCCCCTCCCTTCCAGCTCTGGTTCAACTGGCGGTGGGAGGGGCTGGAGAGGGTTCCCCCGGAGGGCCCCGCCATCATCGCGGGGAACCACCTCTCCTATCTGGATCCGTTCGCGCACGGGCTCTTCGTGGTCCGGGCGGGGCGCCGGCCCCGGTTCCTCGCCAAGCAGGAGCTGTTCGATGCCCCGTTCGTCGGGACCGTGCTGCGCGGGGCGCACCAGATCTCGGTCCAGCGCGGGACGGGGGATCACTCGCCGATCGACGACGCGGCTCGCGCGGTCGAGCGGGGCGAGGTGGTCGTGATCTACCCGGAGGGAACGACCACCACGACGAACGAGGGCTTCTCGCCGGGCCGTGGGAAGACGGGCGCCGTCCGGCTGTCGATCGCGACGGGGGTCCCGATCCTCCCGGTCGCCACGTGGGGGGGTCAGTTCGTCTGGCGCAAGTCGGGGCGCCAGAGCCTCGCGTTCGGACGACCGATCTGGGTTGCCTCGGGCGAGCCGTTCGACCCGACGGAGCGGCTGGGGGGCGAGCGCGACGCCCAGGCGCTCCGCGTATCCACGGACGACCTGATGGCCGAGCTCGGCACGCTGGTGGACGACCTCCGCGACCGATATCCCGCGCGCTGGACCCCGGGGTAGGCTGGGGCCGTGCCGCGCGACCACGATCCGGAGGAGCGAGATCGAGGGTTCGCCACGCGCGCGATCCACGGCCAGGCGTTGCCGCCCGTTGAGCAGGAGACACCCAGCGTCCCGATCTTCCAGACCTCCACGTTCCGGTTCGACACCTCCGACGGATTCGCCGAGACGATCAACTTCCGCCGGCCCGGCTACACGTACACGCGCGGCTACGGGAACCCGACGCTCCTCGCGTTCGAACGCGTGATGGCCGAGCTCGAGGGGACCGAGTCGGCGCTGTCGTTCGCGTCGGGCATGGCGGCGATCCACACGGTCGCCACGACCCTTGCCGCGAACGGCGACACGATCGTGGCGAGCAACGAGCTGTACGGCGGCACCTACTCGTTGTTCGCGCACGTGCTGCCGCGCTACGGGATCGACGTGCGGTTCGTGGACCCGCACGATCTTGACGCGATCCGGGAGGCGCTGCCCGGCGCGGCGATGCTCTACGTCGAGACGATCGCGAACCCGAACGTGACGGTGTCCGACCTCGAGGCGCTCGGACCGCTCGCGTCCGCCGCCGGGGTGGCGAGCGTGGTCGACAACACGTTCGCCTCGCCGTACCTGTGCACGCCGGCGTCGTTCGGGTTCGACTACGTCCTGCACTCGGCGACCAAGTACATCGGCGGCCACAACGATCTGATCGGCGGCATCGTGTGCACGTCCGAGGAGCGGATGGCGGGGCTGCGCTCCACGGTGATCGAGACGGGTGGGACGCTCGCACCGCTGGAGGCGTGGCTGTCGATGCGGGGCCTGTCGACGCTGCAGGTGCGGATGGACCGCCACGGCCGGACGGCGCTCGAGCTCGCCGGGTGGCTCGAGCGTCAACCGAAGATCGAGGCCGTGCACTACCCCGGGCTCCCGTCGCACCCGCAGCACGAGGTGGCGCGGCGGATGCTCCCACGGGGGTTCGGCGGGATGGCCGCGTTCGAGGTCGTGGGCGGGGTCGAGGCCGGGCAGCGCTTCTGCGACGCGCTCGAGCTGATCTGGGTGGCCGCGAGCCTCGGCGGGATCCACACGCTCGTGTGCCACGCCGCCTCGACGACCCATCGGCAGCTCGACGCCGACGCACGCCGAGCGGCCGGCATCGCCGACGGCCTGATCCGGCTGAGCGTGGGTCTGGAGGACGTCGAGGACCTGATCGAGGACGTCGAGCGCGCGCTGGAGAAGGTGTGAAGCGGCGCGTCGCCGTCGTCTTCGGGGGTCGCTCGGCCGAACACGAGATCAGCGTGCTCTCGGCGCGATCCGTGATCGACGCGCTCGACCGCGATCGGTATGAGGTCCTCGCGATCGGGATCACGAAGGAGGGTCGGTGGGAGCTCCTGCCGGCCGGTCCGCCGGCACTGCCGGCGGGGGCCACGCCGGAGGCGCTCGCCGAGGTTGCGGCGGGGTCGGGCACCGAGATCGCGCTCGACCAGGAGCCGGGAGTGCAGGCGCTGGTGTCCGGGGACGGTTCGCGAACGCCGATCGACGTGGTCTTCCCGGTGCTGCACGGCCCTTTCGGGGAGGACGGGTCGATCCAGGGCTTCCTCGAGGTGGCCGGCGTGCCCTATGTCGGTGCGGGCGTCCTGGCCTCGGCGGTGGGGATGGACAAGGCGGTGCAGAAGGTGCTGTTCGCCGCCGCGGGGATCCCGGGCGTTCCCTACGAGGTCGTGCACGAGCGGGAGTGGGAGGAGGATCCGGAGGCCGTGGAGGCGCGCGCCTCGCAACTCGGGTACCCGCTGTTCGCCAAGCCGGCGGCGCTCGGGTCCTCGATCGGGATCGAACGGGTCGACGACCCGTCGCGCCTGCGCGGCGCCCTGGAGACGTCCCTCCGGTTCGGCCGCAAGGCGGTGCTCGAACGCGCGGCCACCGGCGCGCGAGAGCTCGAGGTCTCGGTGCTGGGCAACGACGACCCGGTGGCCTCGGTCGC
>DASUMC010000084.1:0-10181 GCA_036277855.1 Actinomycetota bacterium | reverse complement strand
GCCGTTCCGCCCGTCCTCTCCCATCCCGACTTTGACGGTCGGTCCCGGAATCTCACCGGGTCAACCCCCGAATGGCGTTCGGGGGGTCGCGGACTCTCACCGCCGGTGGGGACTTGCACCCCGCCCCGAAGACAGGCTCTTCTGGAAGCTCAAGTATAGGTCGCCCGCGCGGGCAGGTCACGCCGAGACGCGGTGTGCGAAGCCGGACGGGTGGTGGGTCAGTCGACCTTGCGGCGGTCGACCGCGTAGGAGGACTTCGGCTCGCGCTTGGCGTACTGCTTCATCTCGGTGGCCACCGAGACCGCCTCGCCGTAGTGCGCGAACGAGCGCACCTTCGTCGTCGCGATGCCGATCGAGACGCCGGCGAGCGGCAGCCGTTGCAGCTTTCCCTTGCGATCCTCGACCTCGACGTACCCGCGTTCCACGTCCTCGGGGTCGTAGAACTCCTTGATCTGCCCGTCGAACGTCTCGACCACGAGCCCGGCGACATCCTCGGCGACGTCGGGCGGTACGACCGCCACGAAGTCGTCTCCCCCCACGTGACCGACGAAGCCGTCGGCGCCCGCGCGCTCGGCGACCGCGTCCTGCAGGATCCTCGCCGTCGCCTGGATCAGGCGGTCACCCTGGACGAAACCCTTCTGGTCGTTGTAGGCCTTGAAGTTGTCCAGGTCCGCGTACAGCACGGCGAACGGCGACTCCTCGCGGACCATCCGCTCGATCTCCTCCTGGATGCGGATGTTCCCGGGCAGCCCGGTGAGCGGCGAGAGGTTGCGCATCTCCTTCGCTCGCCGGAGCGTGCCCTTGACGCGCGCGAGGAGCTCGATCGGGTCGAAGGGCTTGATGATGTAGTCGTCGGCGCCGGCGGTGAGCCCGAGGACCTTGTCGGTCGCGAGCGCCTTCGCGGTGAGCATGATGATAGACGTGTTCGAGGTGTGCGGGTTCCTGCGGAGCCGGTGCGCGACCTCGAACCCGTCGATCCGCGGCATCATCACATCGAGCAGCACGAGATCGGGGCGCAGGCCGGCGGCCTTCTCGAGCGCCTCCTCCCCGTCCGAGGCGACCGAGACCTCGTAGCCCGCGCTGCGCAGGTTCACCTCGACGAATCGCGCGATGTCCGGATCGTCGTCGACGACGAGGATCGACTCCGGCATCAGACCTTCGCCTCCGCCGTCGCCTTCAGTTCGAGGGCCGAACGGACCGGGTCCCCGGCCCCGAAGATCGCGGTCGCAGCCACCAGGACGTCGGCGCCCGCCTGCACGCATCTTGCGACCGTCTCGAGGTTCACGCCGCCGTCCACGTGCACCTCGACGTCGAGGCCGCGACGATCGATCTCGGACCGGAGCGCCTCGATCTTGGCCTCGGCCCCGAGCTGGAACGGTTGCCCCGCCCATCCGGGTTCGACCGCCAGGACGACCACGTCGTCGGCATCGTCGAGGAAGGCGAACGCGGCCTCCGCGGCCGTGCGCGGCGCGAGCGCGATCCCGGCCCGCATCCCCAACCCCCGGACCTTGCGTTGTGTGGGCGCCGGATCGCCGACGGCCTCGAGATGGAAGCTCACGGCGTCGGCACCCGCCGCCGCGAGCTCATCGAGGAACCCGTCGGGCGTGTCGACCTGGAGGTGCGCGTGGAGGGGCCGATCCGTGTGTGGACGCAGCGCGGCCACCACCGCCGGACCGATCGTGAGGGGCGGGACGAAGTGTCCATCCATGACGTCGATATGGATGAGGTCGGCATGCTCACCCACGAGCTTGACCTCCTCGGCCAGACGGGCGAGGTCGGCCGACAGGATGGACGCGCCCAGCTTGGCCACGGCGCGATTCTAGCCGCGAGGGGTTGCCCGCCCGCGGAAGGCCGCGACGAACATCGCGTCGCAGCCGTGCGCATGCGGCCAGAGGCGGACCCGTTCGGCGGGGCCGTCGGGGCCGGCGATCTCGATGGGCTCGAGCCCGGGGACGCGCCGTAGGATCGCGTCGCAGGCGGCGTCCGTCTCGGCCCGCGGGAACGTGCAGACGCTGTAGACGAGCCGGCCCCCCGGCCGGAGCAGCCCGGCGGCGGCGGTCGCGACCCCAACCTGCAGCCGAGCGAGGCTCGAGAGCTCGTCCTTGCGGGCACGCCACAGGAGCTCGGGGCGCCGGCGAGAGGAGCCGATCCCCGAGCACGGCGCGTCCACCAGGACGCGGTCGAACCCCCCACGAAGGGCAGGCCGGCGACCATCCTGCACGAGCAGCTCGGTCCGAACGCCGAGGCGCTCGACGTTGGCGCGCACGAGCTCGAGCCGGGCCGGCGACACATCCGCGGCGACCGAGCGTCCCTCGGGCCCGATCGCGCAGGCGAGATGACCGGTCTTGCCGCCCGGACCGGCGCACACGTCCAAGACCCGGTCGCCCGGGCGCGGATCCAGCGCCGCCACGACGAACGAGGAGGCCTGGTCCTGCACCGCGAACCATCCCTGGGCGTATCCGGGCAGCGCCGAGGGTGCACCCGAGCCGATCACGAGCGAGTCCGGATGCACCGTTCCCCGTTCCGTCTCGACGCCGGCGGCATGCAGCTCCCGTTCGAGCTCGCCGACCGTCGTGCGGCAGGTGTTCGTTCGGATCGTGAGCGGCGCCTGCGCGGCGAGCGCGGCGGCGGCCCGCTCGGTCTCATCGTCCGACGACACGATCCGGCGGAGCTCGCGCACGGCCCACTCCGCGAGCCCGGTCCGCAACGATACGGCGAGATCGGTGCGACCCTCGGGCGCCTCCGGCTCGAGCGTCGCGAACCGCCGGAGCACCGCGTTCACGAAGCCGCGGTGGCGCGGGTCGGCGACGGTGACGGTCTCCGACACCGCGGCGTGGACCGGGACGCGCAGGAAGCGCAGCTGGTAGGCCCCCAGACGCAGCGCCGCGCGGGCACCCTTCGGGGCGGTGTCGATCGGACGGTCGAGCAGCGGCGCGAGCTGATGGTCGATCGGGATCAGCCTTCGTAGGGTGCCGTAGACGAGCTCGGTCGCGAACGCCGCGTCGCGTTGGGACAGGGCAACCCGCGCGAGCGTCCTCGCCAGGGTGAGGTTGGAGTACGCGCCCTCATCGGTGACGCGCCGGATCACATCGACCGCGACCGAACGCGCGGACGGCTGCGGCGTCGGCCGCCCCGGGGCCCCGACCCTGCGCGAGGACCCGGCCCGCCTGCGGTCCACGGGTCGGGTCACCCGAGCGACTCGCCGATCTCCGGGCGGTAGCCGTTCACGAAGTCCAACGAGCTCATGTGCCGCCGGCCGGCCGGCGCGAGCTCGATCGCTCGGAACCCGTCCTCGCCCGTCGCGACGACGAACCCCTCCTTGCTCGCCTGGACGATCGAGCCCGGCGCGCCGCTCGCGGGGACGGTGTCCGCGCGGAAGATCTTCAGGTCCTCGCCGCGGAACCTCGTGGTCGCACCCGGCTCGGGCGACATCGCTCGGGTGCGGTTGACGAGATCGCGCGCGGGTTCGGTCCACCGCAGGACTCGATCGTCGGCCCCCAGGCGCCTGGTGAACGTGGCGGCCGCCTCGTCCTGTGGACGGGGATCGGCGGCGCCCCCCACGAACAGGTCGGCGGTCTCGACCAGGACCTCCGCCCCGATCACCGCGAGCCGGTCCCCCAGCGAACCCGCGTCGTCCCCGGACTCGATCGCCTCGGCCCGGCGCACGATCACCGGACCGGTGTCGATCCCTGTGTCCATCACGATCGTCGTGACGCCGGTCTCGTCGCGTCCCTCGAGCAACGCCGTCTGCACCGGGCTCGCGCCACGGAGATCCGGGAGCAGCGAGAAGTGCAGGTTCACGGGTGCGATGGCCGGGAGGTCGAGCACCGCCTGCGGCAGGATCTCGCCGTAGGCGACCACGAGCAGGAGGTCGGGGGCGCTCGCGGCGAGCGCGTCGGCGCCCGGGCCCGACGTGACGGTCTCGACCTCGTGCAGCGACAGCCCGGCCGCCGCGGCGGCGTGCGCGACCGGCGTCGGGTGGAGCTCGTTGCCGCGACCGGCGGGCCTGCGTTGGGCCGTGATCACCGCGACGACCTCGTGGCTGGAGTCGGCGATCGCTCGCAACGAGGGCACCGACCATCGGTCGTTGCCGAGGAACGCGATGCGCAGCGAGCGGCTCACGGGCGGGAGGATACGCGGGCCGGCACGCCCCCCGGTTGTCGAACGCTCAGGGTTCGGAGCGTTGCACCTCGAACTCGCGGAGCTGGCGCATCACGTCGCGGCGGCCCGCGTCGTCGAGACGGTCGATGTAGAGCCTCCCGTTCAGGTGGTCGGTCTCGTGCTGGAAGATCCGCGCCAGGAGACCCTCCGCCGTGATGTCGAGTGGTTCGCCGTCGAGATCGGCGCCGACCAGGCGAACCCGCCCGGCCCGAACCAGCGGGTGGTACGGACCGGGGATCGACAGGCAACCCTCCTCGAGTGTCTCCTCTCCCTCCGGTTCGGACAGCCGCGGGTTCGCGACGAAGCCGGCGTGTCCCTCGCGATCGTCGTAGACGAAGCACGCCGTCCGCAGACCCACCTGGTTCGCGGCCAGACCGACGCCAGGAGCCGCGTACATCGTCTCGAGCATGTCGTCGACGATCCGACGGAGCACGTCGTCGAACGTCACGACCGGCGATGCCGTCTCGCGGAGCACGGGGTCGCCGAGCGTTCGGATCTGCATCACGGTCACGATGTCTCCCCCACCCGACGCGGGTCACCGCTCACAGGTGCGGCTCGGCCTCGACGCGGGTGACGATCCCCGCCGCCGCGAGCCGGCGCATCTCGGCGCCGAAAACGGCGACCCGGCCCGCATCGAGCGCGACCAAGCATATCGTCGCCCCACCGACGTTCGATGAGAGCAGCGTCGCGGGTTCGAGCGCCGCCAGCTGGCGGTCGAGCTCGGCGCCGCCGGTCACGCGGAACACGGGCGACCCCACCGGGAACCCTGCCTCGGCCCGGCGCGGGGCCTCGGCGCGTCGGAACCTGTCCGGTCGGCCCGAGACGAGGGCCTGGACGGCGGGGTCGTTCGGGGCGTCGGTCTGCACAATGACCCGTCCATCCGGACGGGCCCAGGCCGCCGCCTCGAACCACGTCACGAGCACGCGCTCCCGGGCGTCCACGCCGGGGCGACGGAGCGAGGCGTCGGCGTGCAGGATGGCAACGAGGTCCAGGCCCGGAGAGCCCACGTCCCTCAACGCCTCGACACCGCCCACCAGCACCTCCCGTGCGAGCGGCGCGCGAGGTGGGTCGTCGCGACCGATCAACGACACGGGCACGGTGGCGACGCCGCGGACCCACTCCTCGACCCGTTCGGCGCCACGGCGCGCGATCCCGAAGTCGGTCGCCCCGCAAGAGGCGCACCGCCCGGGCGCCTCGCACACCACGCACCGGATGCTGCCGCGCTCGAGCCGGAGCATGCCGAGGCACGACGCGCACGCCGCCGGCTCCCCGCAGGACCTGCAGACCCGGGCGACCCCATAGCCACGGAGCGGCTCGAACACGAACGCGCGCGTGACGGGTCGGAGCGCGCGGATCAGGCGGGGCGACCGCCCCTCGGGACCGGGCCGGACGACCTCGACGGGCGCCCACGGCCGGACGGCCGGCTCGACGAGGACATGGTCACGGGCGGTGGCCTCCAGCGTGGGGCAGAACGCGCTCAGGACGCTCACGGCCCCCACGATCTCGGCCCGCATCCGGGCCACGTCGCGGACGTGGTAGGACGGCGAACGTTCGTCCCGGTGCTGCGGGTGACCCTCACGATCCACGTAGATCAACCCCAGCTCGGCGAGCGGCGCGAACACCGCGGGACGCGTACCCACCACGACGCTGCAGCGGCCGGCGGCGATCTCGAGCCAGGTGCGGTAGCGGGCGCGCTTGTCGCCCCCGAGGAACAGCACCGCGTCGTCCCCGAACGCCTCGACGACCGCCCTCGCGGTGGCGGGCACCGGGTCCGCGTCCGGCACGATTACGATCGCCGTGCGCCCGGCGGCGAGCGTCGCCGCGACGCAGGTCACGGCGGCGTCCGCCTCGTCGGCGGGCGCCGGCCGTACCACGAATGCTCCCTGCCCCGCCCGAAGGGCCTGCAGCAGCCGGGGGCCGTCGCGGTAGGCCTCGAAGGGTGAGGTCCTCGGCGCCCGCGGTGGCCTCCCCCGCGGCGGCAGCGTCCCGAGCGAGGTCTCCTCCGAGGCGACGCGCGGGGGCACGGCACGGCCGATCACGGTGGCGAGTGGCGCGACGTACCGCTCGCTCATCGCGCGGAACAGCGCGAGTGAGGGCTCGTCGAAGGATCGGACCGCCGAGACGAGCTTGCGGACCCGGAGCATCCGCTCCGGCACGTCGTCGGTCTCGCCGAGCACCCACGCTCGGGTGGCGCGGCCGTGAAACGGCACCTGCACCACCGACCCGAGACCGGCGCCGAGCTCCTCGGGGAGGTCGTACGTGAAGGGACGATCGAGGGCGAGCAGCGGCCGGTCGATGCAGACGGTGACGGGGCCCGACAGGACCCGCGGCGGCGTCTCCGGCGGCGCCCTCGGGACGAACCGGGACGACCCGCTACCCGAACGCGCGGCGGAGCTCATCCGCGCGGTCGGTCGCCTCCCAGGGGAACTCCTTGCGGCCGAAGTGACCGTAGGCCGCCGTGTCCTCGTAGATCGGGCGGCGAAGATCCATCCCCCGGATGATCGCCGCGGGCCGGAAGTCGAACGCGTCCCACACGAGGTCCACGAGGTGTGCGGGGTCGACCTGCTCCGTCCCGAACGTGTCGACCGCCAGCGAGACCGGGTGGGCCGCCCCGATCGCGTACGCGACCTGGATCTGCAGCCGGTCCGCCGCGCCGGCGGCCACGAGGTTCTTCGCGACGTACCGCGCCATGTACGCCGCCGAGCGGTCGACCTTCGTCGGGTCCTTGCCCGAGAAGCAGCCGCCGCCGTGCGGCGCCATCCCTCCATAGCTGTCGACGATGATCTTCCGACCCGTGAGACCGGTGTCGGCCTTGGGCCCCCCGATCTCGAACCGGCCCGTCGGGTTGACGAGGATGCGGGCGCCGTCGGCGTCAAGCTCGAACTCGCGCAGCACGGGGTCGATCACCTCCGCGCGGACGTCGGGGGCCAGCAGCGTCTCGACGTCGACCTCCTCGCGGTGCTGCGCGCTGATCAGCACGGTGTCGACCCGCTTGGCGGTCGTCCCCTCGTACGCGATCGTGACCTGGCTCTTGCCGTCCGGCCGCAGGTACGGGATCACCCCCGCCTTGCGCACGTCGGCCAGGCGCTTGGCGAACCGGTGCGCCATCGCGATCGGCAGCGGCATCAGCTCGTCGGTCTCGCGGCAGGCGTACCCGAACATCATCCCCTGGTCCCCGGCGCCAAGCGCGTCGAGCTCGTCGACCGATCGACCCTCGCGGTGCTCGAGCGCCTCGTCGACACCACGTGCGATGTCGGGGGACTGTTCCTGGATCGACGTGACCACCCCGCATGTCTCGCCGTCGATCCCGAAGTTGGCGTCCGTGTACCCGATCTCGGTGACCGTTCGACGCACGACCGCCGGGATCTCGATGTACTCCGATGTCGAGATCTCGCCGGCGACCATCACCAGCCCCGTCGTCACCAACGTCTCACACGCGACGCGGCACTCGGGATCCACCGCGAGGATGGCGTCCAGCACCGCATCGGAGATCCGGTCGGCGAGCTTGTCGGGGTGCCCCTCGGTGACCGATTCGGAGGAGAACAGGTACGCGTGGCTCATCGCGGGCGAGCATAGCAGCGGCATCTGACGGCTCCGGCGCGCGGGATCGGGCTCGGCGGTCCCGACGGGTCGGGCGCTAGACGGTGAGCAGCTTGGCGAGGCGGTCGCAGATCGCGGACGCCAGCTCGGGCTTGGTCCACTCGCGCATGCCGACGTCCTCGCCGTCGGCGGACAGGATCGCGGCGCGATCCGTATCCGAGCCGAACCCCGTGCCTTCGCGTCCCACCTCGTTCGCCACCAACAGCTGCACGCCCTTGCGCCGCAACTTCTCGCGCCCGGACGCCTCGACCTCTTCGGTCTCGGCAGCGAAGCCCACGAGTACCGTGTCCCCGGCCGAGCCCAGCTCCGCGAGGATGTCGCGGGTGGGGACGAGGCGGACCTGCGGCGGACCTTGATCCTTCTTGATCTTGGCGTCGGCCACGGGCTCGGGCCGGAAATCGGCGACGGCCGCCGCCATCACGACCGCGTCGGCCTCCTCGGCGGCGTCGAGCACGGCACGGCGCATCTCGTCCGCGGTGTTCACGCGCACCAGGGCGGGACCCGCGGGGGGGTCGACCGTGCCGGGACCGACCACCAGCGTGACCTCGGCTCCGCGTCCGAACGCCTCCGCGGCGATGGCGAAACCCATCTTGCCCGTCGAACGGTTCCCCACGAATCGGACGGGGTCGATCGGCTCCCATGTCGGTCCGGCCGTCACGACGATGCGGGTGCCGGCGAGATCGCCCGCCGCGGCGAGCGCGTCCTCGATCGCCTGCACGATGCCATCGGGCTCGGTCATGCGGCCCGTCCCCTCGTCGCCGGCGGCAAGCGAGCCGTGCGCCGGTCCGACGAGGCGAGCCCCTCGCGACAACAGGGCGGTCACGTTGGCCTGCGTCGCCGGGTGCTCCCACATCCCCGTGTGCATCGCCGGCGCGAGGACGAGCGGGCAGCTCGCCTCGAGCAACGTCGAGGTGAGCAGATCGTCCGCGATGCCCTGCGCGAGCTTGGCGATCACGTTCGCCGTCGCCGGCGCGACGACCGCGATGTCGGCCTCGTGGGCGAGCCGGACGTGCAGGACGACGCCGGGCTCCTCCCACAGGTCGGTGTAGACGCGGTGATCCGAGAGTGCCGCGAACGTCGCCGGGCCGACGAACCGCTCAGCCGAACGGGTCATCAGGACCCGGACCGAGGCGCCCCGCAGGCGGAGGAGCCGCACCAGGATGCACGCCTTGTAGGCGGCGATCCCACCGGTGACGCCGAGGAGCACGCGACGGCCCCCAAGGGCGGAGCGCTCGGTCGTCACGCGGGCCTCCTTCGGCTCCCGATCCTCGGGGGCTCGGGTCGATCTCTTACTTGATCCCGACCCCGTCCGGCCGCTCGGCGTTGATCTTGGCCTCGGCGATCTCCTCGAGCGCGATCGACAGGGGCTTGTTCCGCAACCCGGTCTCGACCAGGGGCGGCACGAACTCGGCCCGGCCCTCGCCCAGCTGGTTGTAATAGGAGTTGATCTCGCGGGCGCGCTTGGCCGAGAGCGTCACGAGCGTGTACTTGGAGTCGACCTGAGCGAGCAGGTCGTCGATCTTGGGCTCGATCATGGGTTCGAGGATCCTTTCTTTCCCTTGGTGCTGTCTCCCGGGGGGCCCTCGGGCAGGCCATCTACCTGCGGAGACGCATCGATGATAGCAGCGACCTCGTCGGCGGCTCGCTCGGCGTTCTCGTTCACGATCACGACGTCGAACGCCTCGCGCTGCTCCAGCTCCCTGCCGGCCTTCGCCAGTCGTCGAGCCAGACCCTCCTCCGTCTCGGTGCCTCTCGAACGCAGCCTGCGCTCGAGCTCCTCCATCGTCGGCGGCTCGAGCAGGATCAGCACCGCTCCGGGGATCGCGTCGCGCACGTGCCTGGCCCCGGTCACGTCGAGCTCGAGCAGGATGTCGATCCCGGCCCCGAGCGCCCGGCGGACCGGCTCGACCGGCGTGCCCGAGCGGTGCCCGAAGATCTCCTCCCACTCCAGCAGCTCGCCGGCCTCGATCATTCGATCGAAGGCCTCCTCGGACACGAACAGATAGTCCACGCCCTCGCGCTCGCCCGATCGCGGTGCGCGCGTCGTGGCCGAGACCGAGAGGAGGATCCCGGGATTCCGCGCGAGGACCAGGCGGACGACGGTCCCCTTGCCGACCCCTGAGGGTCCGGCGACGACGAACAGCCTCCCGAGCCCGGCGCCCAGCGGTGGCTACTTCTTCGCGAACTCGCCCAGGAGCGACTCGCGCTGCTTCGCGCCGAGACCCCGGACCCGTCGGCTGGCGGAGATGTCCAGACGCTCCATGATCTTGCGCGCCCGGACCTTCCCCACACCCGGGAGCGACTCGAGGACGGTGGAGACCTTCATCTTGCCCACCGTGTCGTCGTCCTGTCTGGACAGCACGTCCCTCAGCATGAGCTTGCCGGACTTCAGCTGACCCTTCAGCTCGGCGCGCTTCTTC
>DASUMC010000083.1:0-6843 GCA_036277855.1 Actinomycetota bacterium | reverse complement strand
GTTTCGCGGGCAGCCCGCTGGGAGCCTTCGAGGTCGCGATCCTCGTCAGGGCCGCGGTCCTGGTCCTCTGCGTGATCGCGTGGGTCCGTGCGGGCGAGCCGGTCCCCCGGCTCGAACGACCGCCGCCGGACCGGACGGATGTCCGCGTCGAGGTGCCCGTTTGACGACCGACACGGCGCCCCTGATCGACCTCTCGGGCGGTCACGACGGATGGCGCGAGCGCGTCCTGCGAGCCTTCCGCTTCTGTCTGTTCGCGTTCGTCGGGCTCCGGGTGGCGATGTTCGTGATCGGTGTGGTCGGCGTCACCCTGTTCCCGCCGCTCAGCGGCGTCGGCGTACCGGGGTGGCCCGCCCCCGCGCTCGACCCCGGGCTGCAGAACGCGTTCACGGCGTGGGAGCGGTTCGACGCGCTGTGGTTCCTGCGCATCGCGGAGAGCGGCTATCGGCTCCGGGACGGGAGCGCCGCGTTCTTCCCGCTCTACCCGCTCGCGATCCGCGGGCTCTCGTTCGCGCTCGGGGGCCACCCCTTCGCCGCCGCGACGATCGTGTCGAACGCGGCCTTTTGGGGCGGCCTCGTCGTCACCTATGTGCTCACCGCGACCGAGCTGTCCGAACGCGCCGCGCGCACCACCGTGCTTCTGGTGTGCGTCTTCCCGACCGCGCACTTCTTCCTCATGCCCTACAGCGAGTCGCTGTTCCTCCTGCTGTCCGTCACGGCGTTCTGGGGTGCGCGCCGGCGAAGATGGGCGGTCGCGGGGGCCGCCGGGGCGCTGGCGGCGCTCACCCGAAGCATCGGGATCCTGATCGCGCCGGCGCTGGTGATCGAGGCGCTGCACCAGCGCGCCGAACGGCGCGGGCCGGCGTGGCCCGGATTCCTCGCGGCGGCCGCCACCGCCTGCGGGCTGATCGCCTACCTCGGCTCCTGGTGGCTCCGGGCCGGCGAGTGGCTCGCCCCGGTGAAGTTCCAGGCGAACTGGGAACGCTCGTTCTCGTGGCCGTGGGCGACGCTGTGGGACGGGACGGGCGACGCGTTCCGTTACCTCGACCAGCTCAACGGAGGCTACTGGCTGATCGACTGGTTGATCGTGATCCCGATGCTCGCCGCGTCGGTGTACGCGGTCGTGCGCCTGCGGCCGGCCTACGGTGTCTACCTGTGGAGCGCCCTGCTGATCCCGCTGACCTTCGTCTTCCCGGATCGTCCTCTGATGTCCATGCCTCGGTTCGTCCTGCCCCTGTTCCCGGCCTACTGGGGGCTGGCGCTCGGCCTCGAGCGGCTCCGGATCCCGCGATCGGCGGCCCTGGTCGTAGGCGCGGCCGGGCTCGGGATCCTCTCGGTCTTGACCGTCAACTGGTACTACATCTTCTGAGGGGTCCCGGCGTCCATATAGGATGGGCCCCACGCCGTCGAGGGTCCGGCGCCGTCGAGGGTCCGAAGGGAGAAGCGTGACGATTCGGGTAGCGATCGCGGACGACCACTCGCTCGTGCGGCAGGGACTCCGCAGGTACCTAGACATGGCGGAGGGGATCGAGGTCGTCGGCGAGGCAGCCAACGGGCAGGAACTGGTCGACCTGGTCGGCAAGGAAGAGCCGGACATCGCCCTGGTGGACATCCGGATGCCCGAGATGGACGGTCTGGAGGCGGCGCGGAAGATCCGCGAGACCCACCCCAAGACCGGGGTGATCATGCTGACCGCCTACGACGACCGGCAGTTCGTGGTCGAGGCCGTCCGGAGCGGTGCTCGCGGGTACGTCCTGAAGGCCCGCGACGCCGAGCACCTGATCCAGACCGTCCGCCTGGTCGCCGGCGGCAACATGGTGATCGACCCCCAGCTGGTGGTGGCGCTCGCCGAGGAGCTCTCGCAGGCCAAGGAGCGGGACCGCCGGGCGGAGACCCTGACCGCCCGCGAGATCGAGGTCTTGCAGCTGCTCGCGTTCGGACACACCAACCGCGACATCGCCGAGCGGTTGTACATCTCGCCCGACACGGTGAAGACGCACCTCGAACACATCTTCGAGAAACTCGGCGCCTCGGACCGAACGGCGGCCGTCGCCGAGGCGCTCCGACGCCGCCTGATCGAGTAGCCGTCCCGTGCTCCGAGCGACGGTCCGCCTCGTGGACTAGTCATCCCGGGCTACGGCGGTACCCGCCGGACGGCCTAGGGCCGGTCTCCGGTTGGCCCCGGTCGGGTGATGGAGGCGCGAGCCCTGCTGCTGCATCATGGTCGCTCGAACGATGTCCACGCAGACCCAGCGCAGGGCTCCATGGTTCGCGCCCTTCGTCCTCCTCGTCGCGGGCGGCGGCGTGGCGCTCGCCTACGCGGTGTCGAGCCGTTTGGGTTCCCCGGAAGACATCCGGTTCCCCGTCGTCACGGGCTCCTGCCTCCTCTCCTCGATCGTGATCCTGCTCCGGAGCCGGCACCACGGCGCGTGGCGGAGCGCCCCGTCGCTCGGTCTGGGGATGGCGGCGATCGCGGCCCTGAGCGCCACGCTCCTGGTGACCGACGCGACCGGATCCGATCCTCCGGGGCTCGGCCCGTACGAAGGAGGGTTCCTCGCGGCGGGCGTGCTGTTCCTGATCGCGGTCGGAATCGAGTTCCGCGAGCACGTGCCCCGCGAGGACCGGCGCGAGATCGTGGCCGACGTCGCGCTGCTCACCGCCGCGATCGGCACGATGCTGTTCCTGTCCCTTCGCCCCGAGTCGGCGGCGGACCCGGTGAGCGCCGCGTCCTCCGCGGAATTCGCGCTGATCATCGCCTCGGGCGTCTCGGCCTACGGTGCCCTGGCGCTCGCACGACCCAACGTGGCGCACCTCGGGATGTTCCTCGCGGTCTGCGGGATGTGTCTGGGTGTCTACGGGTTCGCGGAGCTGTGGCTGAGCGCATCGTTCGAGGTCGGACGGCCCGACGTCGACCTGCCGATCGCGTTCGCCGCCCTGTTCGTCGCGGTGCTCGTCAGCGTCATCCCTCGAAGGGTGACCGAACGGCGCAAGGATCCGGCCCGGTACGGCAGGGCCGTCCTGACGACCGTCTCGGTCGCCGCGACCAGCGCCGCCCTCGCACTGGTCGCGGTCGACAGGCGCAGCTTGGCGATCGACGATCGCGATGCCACGCTCCTGATCGGCTTCCTGGCGGCCGCGGTCGCGCTCCGCATCCTCGTGAACCAGGTCCGAGGAACGCAGTCGCAGCGCGCGGTGCACGACGCGCTCGACCAGAAGGAGGCCGCCCTCCGCGAGACGGACCTGGCCCTGTTACGGCTCCAGCGCGCGAACGAGACCCTGCGCGAGTCCGAGGAACGCCTCCGCACCGTGTTCGAGTCCGCGGTCGACGGGATCGTCGAGCTCGACCCCCGCGACGTCGTCGTCCGCGCGAACGGCGCCTTCCGCAAGATGGTCGAGCTCCCCCAGTCGCTCGTCGAGGGTCAGCCGTGGAGCGCGCTCGCCGCCTCGATCCAGGCCGACGAGCACTTCGCCTCGCTCCCGGTGACCGGGCAGGGGACGATCCATCGGGAGGGTCACGCCATCTATCTCGAATCGAGGACCTCGGAGATCCCCGGCGAGCCACCCCGGCGGCTGCTCCTGGTCCGCGACGTGACGGCCGCCCGGGTTGCCGACCAGACGATCCGCTCCCTGTTCAAGTTCCTGCAGGACCGCGACGAGGACCGGACGCGGATCATGCGCCGGACCAACGCGGCGATCGAAGGGGAGCGCAACCGCATCGCGCGCGACCTGCACGACGGGCCGGTGCAGGGGGTCTCGGCCGCATCGCTGTCGCTCGAGGCGGTGCTCCTGATGTTGAAGGCGGGCGAGATCGACGAGGGGCTCGGCATCCTGTCCAAGGTGCGCTCCGAGCTCTCGGAGGAGGCGGACAATCTCCGGCGACTGATGTCCGGGCTCCGGCCGCCGCTCCTGGAGGAGCGCGGCCTGATCCCGGCGCTGCGGGAGACGGTCGACCGGTTCGGCCGCGACTACCACGTCCACACCGAGTTCTCGGGCCGCGCGAGCGGCGAGATACCGCAGGACCTCGAGACCCTGGCCTATCGCGTCGTCCAGGAGGCGCTGTCGAACTCGTCCAAGCACGCGCACCCGGTCTCGGTCACGGTGGCCGTGGAGACGACCGGCGGCCAGCTCCGGGTCGAGATCGTCGACGACGGCGAGGGCTTCGACGCCGGCAAGGCACGCGAGTACCTGCAGAGCGGGCGGGTCGGTCTTGCCTCGATGCGGGAACGGGTCGAGCTCGCGAACGGGACGTTCATGGTGCACTCGGCTCCCGGCCGGGGCACGACCGTGGTCGCCTCGTTGCCGATGGGTGCGGTGCCGGCGGCGCGGGAGTTCTCGGGCGACGACGCACCGGGACCGGCGAACGACCCGGCTCCGGACTCGAACGGTGGTTCCCCGCGTCAGCCCGATCCGGGAAGCGGGGGGCGTTCGGGCGCGGCCGGCGGGGACGTGGTCGGCAACGGTGAGGGCGGAGGGCTCGGCGAGACGCTGGGGCTGGGCGGGGGGCTCGGCGACGGCGACGGCGACGGGGTCGGCGGCGGCGAAGGGCTCGGCTTGGGCGAGGGCGACGGCGACGGACTCGGCTTGGGAGAGGGCGACGGGGCGACCGACGGCGGCGGCGGCGGAGGCGGGGTCGGCGCGCCGAGCGAGTAACCCTCGAACGACGGCTCGGCGAAGTCCTTGATCCGCATGTTCGCGGTCGCCTGCGACATGAAGTCGTGCCAGATCAGCGCGGGGATCGTGCCGCCATACACGGCCGAGAAACCCTCGACGTTCTCGAGCGGGATCTCGCCCTGCGGGTAGCCCACCCACACGCAGGTCACGAGCTGCGGGACGTAGCCGCAGAACCATGCGTCCCAGTACTCCTGTGCGGTGCCGGTCTTGCCCGCGGCGGGACGCCCGATCGCGGCGGCCGTGCCGGTGCCGCTCTCGATCACCGTCTCGAGCGCGTACGTGATGAGGTCGGCGTCGTTCTGCCGCAGGACGAGCTTCCCGCGCCCGCCGATCTGGAGGTCGGTCTCGCCGTCGGCGGTGTCGACCCGTTCCAGCGGCGAGGCCCGGTGCCGCCACCCGCGAGCGGCGATCGTCGCGTAGCCGTTCGTCATCTCGAGCGGCGTGACGGCCTGTGTCCCGAGCGTGATCGAGCACACGGGCTCGAGTGGGGACCTGATCCCCATCCGGCCCGCGACGTCGACGATCGCCTTCGGGGTGACCGCCGACGCGACCTGCGCGTACACCGTATTCACCGAGTGCGTGGTCGCCGAGAGCAACGTGAACGTCCCGCTCTCCGAGTCGCTCGCGTTCGAGAGTTCCCACGGTGCTCCGTCCGTGTAGCACTCGGGATCCTGGATCGTGATGGGGGATGGGCCGTACCAGCGGGAGTCGAGCGAGTAACCCTGCTCCATCGCCGCGGCGAGCGTGAACGGCTTGAACGCGGACCCCGCCTGCCGTCCCGAACCGCCGTCGCCGGTCGCAAGGTTCACCTTCGACACCGCGAAGTTCTTCCCCCCATACATCGCGCGGACCGCCCCGTTCCGCGGGTCGATCGCGACGACGGCCGCCGCGGGATCGCCCGGGGTGTCCAGTTGGTTGGCCACCGCCTCCTCGGCGTACCGCTGCATCTGCGAGTCGAGCGTCGTCGTGACCTGCAGCCCGCCGCCGAACACGAGCCCCTCGTCGTACTCGTCGAGCAACGACCGCCGGGTGTAGTCCAGGAAGTAGCCGAGCTTGCCCGGGAAGTTCAGGCCGAGCGTGATCGGATCCACCTTGACCTTCCGGCCCTCGAGTTGCGCCGCGCGCTCCGGGGTGAGATAGCCCTCGGATGCCATCTGCTCGAGGACGTAGTTCCGGCGCTCGAGCGCCGCCTCCTCCTGCTCCACCGGGTCGTAGTACGAGGGGCTCTGGATCATGCCGGCGAGCAGCGCGGATTCGAGCGCCGAGAGGTCGGAGGCGTCCTTGCGGAAGAACGTCTGCGCCGCTGCCTGGACGCCGTACGCGCCACGGCCGAAGTAGACGGTGTTCAGGTACTTGGCCAGGATCTCGTCCTTGGTGAACTCTCGCTCGACCTTGATCGCGAGCAGGCTCTCGCGCACCTTCTGCCCGAGCGTTCGAGGCGGGACCGCGTAGGTCTCCACGCCGGTCTTCGGATCCTTCTCGTATTGGCCGGCGTACACGTTCTTCACGAGCTGCTGGGTGAGCGTCGAACCGCCCTGCACGATCTCGCCGGAGACGAGGTCGGTCCACGCCGCGCGGAAGATCCCGGTCACGTCGATGCCCGGATGGTCGTAGAAGCCCTGGTCCTCGACGGCGATGACCGCCTGCCGGAGCTGGAGCGGCATGTCCGACAGCGGGATGATCGTCCGGTCGACCGTCGAGTGCAGCGTCGCGATCTGGTGGCCCTCGCGATCGTAGATGTACGTGGTCTGTAGCGGCGGCGGCGTCTCGGGGAGCTCAAGCTGCGAGTAGATGTAGAACAACGTCAGCAGCAGGCCGATGGCGGCGACCAGTGGCACGACGACGAACACCCACCACCAGCGGCGGAGCCAGGCCTTGAAACCCTTCCGCTTCTTGGTGGGGGCGTGCCTACGACCCCTGGGTGCGCGCGCCGGCGCGGTCTTGACCGCCAAATCGTCGTCAAGTCTAGTCACGAGCCCGAACTTGCCCCGCACGCGACCTGCGGAAACGTCGTGGCGTTCCCGTGGAGTCTTTCGCCGAGGGGATCAGCCGGCGCGGGCCACGAAGGCTTCGTGCAGGTGGTTCCAGTGGCACTCGGTGCAGACCTCGACCACGTAGCACCAGGAGCCGGGCCGGTCCGCGGCCATGTCGAGCCCGACGTCGAGCGGCCACACG
>DASUMC010000082.1:0-5856 GCA_036277855.1 Actinomycetota bacterium | reverse complement strand
GAACTGAAACGGCCGAGATCCGGGCCGAGGGTCGGAGGTCTGGTCGGGACGGCGGGACTTGAACCCGCGACCTCAGCGTCCCGAACGCTGCGCGCTACCAAACTGCGCCACGTCCCGTCGTGCCCGAGTCTATCGGGTGGGCCGGGTCCGCGGCCCGCCGGTAGCATCGAGGGTCTCGTCCCCCGGTCGCGTCGGAAGGAGGCCCGGTTGAGGATCGCCGAGATCTGTCCACCGTGGATCGCCGTGCCCCCGAAGGGCTACGGTGGGATCGAATGGGTCGTCGCCCTGCTGGCCGACGGCCTGGCCGAAGCAGGGCACGACGTCACGCTGTTCGCGACCGGCGACTCGGGGACCAAGGCGCGGCTGGAGTACGTCTTCGAACAGGCCCCGGGCTCGGCCGCGATCAACGACATCGTCCTGGACACGACCCACACGCTCTTCAGCCTGGTGGACGCGGCCGAGCGCTTCGACGTCCTGCACGTCCATTCGCCGTTCTCGGCGCTCGCCGCCGCGGTCGAGACCGGGGTGCCGACCGTTCACACGCTGCACGGGTCGTTCGTCCCGGAGATGACTCGGCTGTACTCGTTCGTCGCGCAACGCGCCTGGTTCGTCGCGATCAGCGAGGCGCAGAAGCGGTTCAACGAGGATCTGCGCTACGGCGGCGTCGTGTACAACGGCATCGACATGACGGCCTATCCCCTCCAAGAGGACAAGGAGGACTTCGTCCTGTTCCTCGGTCGTGCCGCACCCGAGAAGGGCTGGCGGCGCGCGATCGAGGCGGCCATCGCCGCCGGCGAGCGGCTCGTGTCCGCCGTGAAGATCGCCCACCCCACCGAACAGGAGGAGTGGACGAACAACGTCCAGCCGATCCTGCCCCCCGAGTACGAGGTGCTGGGGGAGATCACACTCGCCGAGAAGGTGAGCCTGCTGCGCCGGGCCAAGGCGGTCCTGTTCCCGATCGACTGGCCCGAGCCCTTCGGGCTCGTGATGACCGAGGCGATGGCGTGCGGGACCCCGGTCATCGCGACGCCGCGCGGGTCCGTTCCCGAGGTCGTCGAGGACGGCGTCACCGGATGGATCGTCGACGTCGAGGACTACCCGGCGCAGGCCGCCGAGCGGCTCGCCAGGCTCTCCGAGATCGATCCTCACGCCTGCCGCGACCGCGTGCAGCGCCTGTTCTCCAAGGAGGCCATGGTCGCGGGGTACGTGGCGGCGTTCGAGCTCGCTGCGTCCGCCCGCTGAACCCTCTCGGACCCGCGGAACCGACGCGCACCCGCAGTCGTCTCAGCGGGCATAGGATGCCGACCGAACGATCTTCCCGAAGGAGGGCCCCCATGCCCGCTGGGCGTCGCCGTCGCCCGTTCGTCCCGGTCCTCCAGATCGCCCTCGCCTTCGTCCTGATGGCGACGCTGTTCGCACCTCCCGTTGGAGCGACGGGAGCCACACCGACGCTCCGGGTGTTCGTCTCCCAGTCGCGGATCACCGTCGAACGCAACCGGCACGACTTCGTCTTCGCCGACCCGGGCGCCTGGGTGACGCCCGTGGGCGACGACTTCGAGCTCTGGGTGAGCCGTCCGGACTACGACACGCCGATCACGATCAAGCAGGTCGACCCGGACACGAAGGCGGTGCTCCGCACGTTCCCCGCCCCGACGAAGGAGGCGTGGGCCGGCCTGAAGGACTTCGTCCACTACAGGGTCCGTGACGCCGACGGCAAGGTGGTGGCCGGCGACACGTTCTCGTTCTGCCCGAACGGACACCCGCGCCAGCGCCTGTCCGACGAGAGCCCACTCAATCCGAGCTACCCCTCCTTCTGCAACGGTGGACCGTTCACCAGGGGCTCGATCTGGGGCATCGACGACGGATGGGCGACCGGGCTCATCGGCGGCCTTCACCAGGGTCTCGGCTGGAAGGCCGAGCGTCGCAACTACCGGATCACGTTCCGGATCGACGCCTCGTGGGTGGACCTCCTCGACATCAGCCCCGGCGACGCCACGGCCGTGGTGCACGTGAGGGCGGTCGACCGAGAGACCGTCGCCCCGCGGCGCACGACTGCCCGGCCGGCCGTCCCGGAGGCGACGCCGTCCCCGAGGGCCCCGATCGTGACCGACCCCGACCCCCTGTCGCTGCCAGACCTGGTCGCGCTCCCGGGGTGGGGGATGTCGACCTATGCGCGACGCGGGCACGACTACTTGACCTTCAGCTCGACCGAGTGGAACGCCGGGCCCGGGACGTTGGTGGTGGAGGGGTTCCGTGGGACCGAGGACCCGAAGATGGATGCGTTCCAGTACTTCCTCCGCGACGGGCTGCCGGTGGGGAAGGCCCCGATCGGCCAGCTCGAGTATCACGCGGGCGGTGGCCACAACCACTGGCACTTCGAGCAGTTCACCCGGTACACGCTGTTGGACGGCTCGCGGCAGCAGGTCCTCGTCAGCCGCAAGCAGTCGTGGTGTCTGGTGAACACGGACGCGATCGACCTCACCCTGCCGGATGCGAACCTGCGCGAGTTCGGACAAGACCTCGGTACGTCGTGCGGCGGCCCGAGCGCGCTGTGGATCCGAGAGGTTCTCGACGTCGGTTGGGGTGATACGTACGATCAGTACGTTGCCGGTCAGGCGTTCGACATCACCGACCTGCCCAACGGCACGTACTACGTCCGCGTCCACGTCAACCCGCTCGGTGCGATGATCGAGTCGAACACGGCCAACAACGTCGAGGACCGCCTGATCAGGCTGCGCGGCAAGACCGGACACCGCCGGGTGGTCGTGCCGCCGTGGCACGGCATCGACACCGAGAACGTCTGCTTCTACTGCTTCTGAGCGCGGGACCTCGCAGGCTCCCCGCCGCCGGGAGCCCGGCGCAGCTCCAGCAGGGTCGCCTCCGGCGGGCACAGGAACCGGAACGGTGCGTATCTGCTCGTCCCGAGACCGGGCGAGACGTGCACGAACGATCCTCCCATCCTGATCAGTCCGGACACCAGGCGCCGGGGGAGATGCGAGTTCGTGACGAGGGCGCCCACGAGCGGCAGCCGCACCTGGCCGCCGTGCGTGTGTCCGGCGACGACGAACAGGTAGCCGCAGGCGGCCACCTCGGGCGCCGAGTCCGGTGAATGCATCACGGCGATCCCGAATCTCGAGGGCGAGCGCCGCGGCGCGACGCGCAGGTCCTGACGGCGGATGTGCGCGTCGTCGAGCCCCAGGAGCTCGACCGCCAGCCCGCCGAGGTCGAGCTCGTCCCGCCGGTTCGTGAGGTCGTTCCAGCCGTCCGCGGACAAGAGGGCGCGCAGCTCGTCGGACCGGCCGCGGCGACCGGGCCGGGGCCTCCGGCGAGAGGTTCGGACGAAGTATCGGAGGGGGTTCACCGCCCGGGAGGCGTAGTAGTCGTTCGAGCCGAGCACGTACCAGGACGCGAGTCGGCCCCGCGTCCCGCGCACGGCGGCGACCGCGGTCTCGACGGCCTCGGGCTCGGCCAGGAAGTCACCGGTCACCACCGTGACGTCGGCCCGAGGGATCGACGCGAGGAACGCATGCTTGCGCGCGTCGTCGGTCACGAAGTGCAGATCCGACAGATGCAAGACCGTGACGGTCTCCGGACCGTCCGCCGGTAGGATGGCCAGACCGCGACGCACGAGCCGATACGCTCGGCGTTCGATCGCGACGCCGTAGACGATGCACACCACGACGATGCTTGCGAGCACGAGCAGGATGCGGGAGAGCACGGGAGGGGAGTCTACGTGGGCGACCCCACGCTGAAGGCACAGGTGCACGAGCAGATGACCGCGGCCCTGCGGATCGGGGACAAGGTCCGCCTCGGCGCGCTGCGCATGCTCGCGTCGTCGATCACGAACCGCGAGAAGGACGTCCTGCACGAACTCTCCGACGAGGAGGTCCGCGAGGTCGCGGGCAGGGAGGTCAAGCGACGGACCGAGTCGATCGAGGCGTTCGAGTCGGCGGGGCGGACCGAGCTCGCCGAGAAGGAACGAGCCGAACGCGAGGTCCTGGAACGATTCGCGCCAGATCAGCTCGCCGACGCCGAGGTGGACGCGCTGATCGACGGTGCGATCTCGGCGACGGGCGCGACCACGATGCAGGACATGGGCAAGGTCATGGGCGCCGTGATGGCCTCGGCCAAGGGAAGGGTGGACGGCTCGGAGGTCCAACGGAAGGTGCGCGAGCGTCTCGCGGGCTGATCCTAGATCGCGCGCCGGACAGAGCCCTCGGACGGCCGCGCCGGTGACGCGTCGCCACCACCCTTATCGCCACTGCCGTTGCCGCCCTCGCCCGTCCCGTCACCGTTCCCGTTGCCGCCGTCGCCCGTCCCGTCACCGTTCCCGTTTCCCTGGTCGAATGCGCCCACGTCGATCGTGACCGTAGATCCGACGTCGACCACCTTCGAGCCGTCGCCGATCGGGCTCTGATCCACCACGATCCCGTCCAGGTGTCTGTCGTCGACCGGGACTCGTTTGACCGCGGCAACCAGCTCGAGCCTCTCGAGCCGGTGCACCGCCTCGGCCTGGGTGAGGCCGGTCAGGCGTGGGATCACGACGGGCTCGCCCTTGCCGTCGCTCACGCGCAGCGTCACCGCGCTTCCCAACTGGAGTCGGGCGCCGCCGCCCGGCGTCTGTGCCAGGACCGTCCCGGCCGGCTCGAACGAGTGGACGTCATCACGGATCGGCGTGAAGTTCGCGTTCGCCAGTTTCTTCTCCGCCTCCTCGATCGGGAGTCCCACCACGGCGGGTACCGGCCCGCTCTCGGGCGGCGGGGGGGCCTCGAAGCCCTCGACCGGGAAGCCCGCCATCGCCCTGACCATGAAGTCGTGCCAGATCGGGGCGGCCACGGTGCCACCGAACACAGAGCCTCCGTAGTACGTGTCCATCGGGATCTGACCGTCCGGGAACCCGACCCACACCGCGGTCGAGACCTGCGGTGTATAGCCGGCGAAGTACACGTTGGTGTAGTCCTGCGCGGTGCCGGTCTTCCCGGCAACGGGACGGCCGAGGCTCGCCGCCGTGCCGGTCCCGCAGCACACCACCCGCTGCAGCATCGCGGTCACCAGGTGCGCGATCTGGGGCTCGATCACCTGCTCGCACTCCGGCTCGTGCTGGTACAGGACGCGCTCGTCCTTGGGGGCGTCCTTGGGGACGTTCGCGAACTCCACGCGCCGGACGGCCCATGCGTTGCAGCGCTTGCCATCGTTCGCGAGCGTCCCGAACGCCGCCGCCATGTCGATCGTCGGGACCTCCTCGACGCCGAGCGTGATCGAGGGAACCGCGTCCAGGGGGACGGTGATGCCCATCCGGTGGGCAGCGTCGACGATGTGCTCGGGTCCGACGTCGAGCGCGAGCTGCGCGAAGACGACGTTCACCGAGTCCTGCGTCGCGCTCCACAGGTCCAGATACCCGCTATCGCCCCCGCCCTCCGCGTTGCTCACGCAGCCACTGGCGCTGCGCCATCCCTCGAGGTTGCACAGCGGCGACTTCGACGAGTACACCTTGCCGGGCGGGAACCCCTCCTCGAACGCCGCCGTCAACGTGAACGGTTTGAAGGCCGACCCCACCTGCCGGGTCCCGCGCCAGACCAGGTCGTACTGGTCCCGGTCGTAGTTCTTGCCCGAAAGCATCGCCCTGATCGCGCCATCGGTGGCCCGGACCGAGACCAGCGAGACGTCCGGGCTCTTCCTCCCCGGGTGGATGGCCGTGCTCGCATCGACGGCCTCCTGCGCGTACTCCTGCCACGAGGGTTCGAGGGAGGTGTAGATGTTCAGTCCTCCCTGATAGAGCGTGTGCACGCGCTCGATCCGCCGCCGCCCGAATGCGTCGAACTCCCCGTCGGCGTTGTCCAGGATCAGGTTCCGGAT
>DASUMC010000081.1:0-15502 GCA_036277855.1 Actinomycetota bacterium | reverse complement strand
ACCGCCGTCCCGCCCGAGTCCCCCGAGTCCTACTACCGGGTCGCCGACCGCCTCGCGGAGGAGATCCCCGGGGCGTACCAGCCGAACCAATACTTCAACCCCGAGAACCCGGCCGCGCACTACGAGACCACCGGCCCCGAGATCTGGCGCCAGACCGACGGGACGATCGACGTGCTGGTCGCCGGGGTCGGCACCGGCGGGACGATCTCGGGGGCGGCCCGGTACCTCAAGGAGCAGAGGCCAGACCTGCTCGTCGTCGGCGCCGATCCCGAGGGGTCGATCTACTCGGGCGACGTGCACCCGTACCTGACCGAGGGCATCGGCGAGGATTTCTGGCCGACGACGTTCGACCCGTCGCTCGTGGACCGCTACGTGCGCGTCTCCGACCGGGACGCATTCCGGATGGCTCGCCGGATCACGCGGGAGGAGGGGATCCTGGTGGGCTCGTCCTCCGGGACGGCGATCGTCGCGGCGCTCACGGTCGCCGCCGAGCTCCCGGCCGAGACCACGATGGTCGTGATCCTGCCCGACACCGGGCGCAACTACCTCTCCAAGGCGTACTCGGACACGTGGCTCTTGCAATACGGCCTGATGGAACGCCCCGAGATCGTGCGGGTCGAGGAGGTCCTGTCCTCCAAGCACGGGCACGTCCCGCCGCTCATCACGGTCAACGCTCGCGACAAGGTGCGCCAGGCGATCGACGTCCTGCACGAATTCAACATCTCGCAGGCCCCCGTGGTCCGCGAGGACGGCGTCGACGTCGCGCACTTCGTCGGCGGCGTGCACGAGAACGCGCTCCTGGACCGGATCTTCCGCGACCCCGACGCCCTGCAGGCCGACGTCGCCGAGATCATGGGACCGCCGATCGGCCTGGTCGAGTTCGACGCGCCGATCGAGCTCGCGTTCGAGACGCTCCAGCACGGTCCCGCCGTCCTGGTCGAGAAGGCCGGGCAGGTCCTCGGCGTGTTGACCCGCAGCGACCTCCTCGAGTTCCTGGCGCACCGTTCCCGCGTCTGACGTGCGCGCGCTGGGGATCGACGTCGGGGTTCGCAAGGGGCTCGACCTCGTGCTGCTCGACCAGGACCGGGCGGTGCTGGACAGCGCGCGGCACGTCGGCGTGGACGACTTGCACAAGCTCGTCCCGGACTTCGGCCCCGACGTGGTGGCGATCGACGCGCCGCCCGCCTGGGCATCCTCCGGCCGCTCCCGCCTGACCGAACGCGAGCTCCGGTGGTTCGGCATCCAGTGCTTCAACACGCCCTCGGATCCGAAGATGGCCGAGCACCCGTTCTACGAGTGGATGACGATCGGCTTCCAGGCGTTCCACGTGATCGAGGACGCGTTCCCCCGGTACCGCAGCGGTCCGGTGAAGGGCTCGGCGATCGAGGTGTTCCCGCACGCGACCGCGGTGGTGTTGTCGGGGTTCCTCCCGCCGACGGGCATGAGCCCCCACGCGTGGCGGCGGACGGTGCTGCGCGCGCAGTCCGTCGACGCGGCGTCGCTCCGATCGACCGACCAGGTCGACGCAGCGCTCGCGGCGCTCACGGGGCTGTTCGCGCTCGAACGCCGGTTCAGCGCGCCCGGCGACCCGAGGGAGGGCAAGATCGTCCTGCCCTCCGCGACCCTGCCCGCGCGCCCGTACCGCCGTGCCACCGCCCCCGCTCCCCCTCGAGAGCAACCGCCGCTCCCGGGGCTCGCGCCCTGCGCCTGCGGCGACCCGGCCTGCACCGCGCTCACCGGTCGCGAGTTCGCGCCGGGGCACGACGCCAAGCGAAAGTCGGCGCTGTGGGCCCGCGCCCGACAGGGGCAGGCCGCGGTCGACGAGCTCACGCGGCGGAGGTGGGCGATCCCCCCGGAGATGCGATGAGCGGGCGGACACCGTGAGCGAGGACCGCATGCGGTTCGAGACACGGGCGATCCACGTCGGCCAGGACCCCGAGGCCGAGTTCGGATCGGTCAACGTGCCGATCTACCAGACCTCGACGTACGCGCAACCCGCGGTCGGCAAGCCGAAGGCCTGGGACTACGCGCGGGCCGGCAACCCGACCCGCGAGGCCTTGCAGCAGGTGCTCGCCTCGCTCGAGGGCGGATCGAGGGCGCTGTGTTTCTCGAGCGGCCTCGGGGCCACGACCACCCTGCTGCTGACGCTGAAGCCGGGCGACCACGTGCTGATCTCGGACGACGTGTACGGCGGGACGTACCGGTTGCTCGCCCGGGTCATGGATCGATGGGGCCTCGTGTTCGACACCGTGGACATGACGGATCTCGTCGCGTGCCGCTCCGTCGTCCGGGAGGACACGGCGCTCGTCTGGGTCGAGTCGCCCACCAACCCCTTCCTGAAGGTGGTCGACATCGCCGCCGTGGCGGACCTCGCGCACCGGGCCGGGGCGCGGTGCGTCGTGGACAACACGTTCGCGACCCCGTACCTGCAGCGGCCCCTCGAGCTCGGCGCCGACGTCGTGCTGCACTCGATGACGAAGTACCTCGGCGGGCACTCGGACCTGATCGGCGGCGCGCTCGTGATGAGCGACGAGGAACTGGCCGAACGCCTCACGTTCCTCGTGAACGCGGCCGGCGCGGTGCCGGGTCCGATGGACTGCTACCTCGCCCTGCGCGGCGTGAAGACGCTCGCCCTGCGGATGGAGGCCCATTGCCGGGGCGCGAAGAGGATCGCGGAGTTCCTCCGGGGGCACCCCCGGGTGACCCGCGTGCATTACCCCGGGCTCCCCGGCCATCCGGGGTTCGAGGTGGCGGTCCGGCAGATGCGGGACTTCGGCGGCATGGTGAGCTTCGAGGTCGAGAGCCGAGACGAGGCGGTCCACGTTGCGGAGTCCACGGAGCTGTTCTTCCTGGCGGAGTCGCTCGGCGGCGTCGAATCGCTGATCGAGCTCCCCGGTCCGATGACGCACGCGAGCGTGTCGGGCTCGCCCGTCGAGGTGCCCGACACCCTGGTCCGGCTCTCGGTCGGGATCGAGCACCCCGACGACCTGGTGGACGATCTCGAGCAAGCGCTCGGCTGAGCGACCCGGCCGTCCCAGTCCATCGCCACCCCTCGGTTCCAGGTGCCGGTCGTCACCACGGCCGTGTGATGCCGGAACTGGGATCGAACGTGCGGGCGAGGAAGGATGGATTCGTGTTTACGGCTCGACGATGGGCCTGGAGGGAGCGCTCGAGACCCGGAGACCGCGATGAATCCGACGCAGATCGTAGCTGAGGCACTCTTGGTCGTATCGATCCTCGACGGGTCGATTGGCCACGAGGCGGTTCGCCGATGCCTGCGAGCGGCGCTGTCCGCGATGCTGGACGGGGCACAGGAGAAGGGGACCCTCCTCCTGGACGGCACGGGGAGTATCGAGCTCGCATCTGAGACGGCCGCGCGGGTCCTGCCGGTCGACCGAGACATGCCCGTCGCCCGACTCCCCGAACGGATCGCCGACTGGCACGCGAGCGCGTGCGGGACGCTCGTGATCGCGGGCGACGGCTCGACGCTGGTCGTCGAGGCGGCGGGGGACGGTTCGGCCCTGCTCAGCCAGCGGCCCTCGTACGAGGGCTTGTTGACCGCGCGTGAGCGAGACGTGATGCGATGCGTCGAGGACGGACTGTCCAACGCCGAGATCGCGCGCGAGCTGTGGATCCAGCCGACGACCGTCCGCAAGCACCTCGAGAACATCTTCGCCAAGCTGGATGTTCGCAGCCGAACGGCGGCGTTGTCGAAGCTCCTCGTGTCGAGGGCCAAGGCAAGCTGAGCCCGACCGTCTCGTCTCGAAAGATATGACGAATGTCGAATGGATTCCCCTCCCGGAGGCGACGAGGCTGTCCTCGCACACCTGTGAGTGGTTCGACCTCGAGCGAGGTCGAGAGGAGGGTCAACCATGAGAGGAAAACGTTCGATCTCCCTGGCCGTCGTGTTCGCGCTCGGCGCGCTTGCCGCGGCCATCGTGCCCGGCGCACCCGCGGCGGCGGCGGTCAACGAGGTGACGAACTGGAACCGGATCGCGACGACCACGCTCGTCCAGTTTCCCGGGTTAGCGGGCGGAGCCCCGCCTGCACTCCAGATCAACATGGGGATGGTGCAGGGCGCGGTGTACGACGCGGTCAACGCGATCGAGCCGATGCACGAGCCGTACCTGCTCCAGTCGACCTTCCCCTCGACCGCATCGAAGCAGGCGGCCGTCGCGACCGCGGCCTTCACGGTCCTGTCCGAGATCATCGACGCGGTTCCGGACACGGTCTCATTCCCGCCTTTCACGGTTCCGCAGCCCGACCCAGCCCTGCAGGCGTCCATCTCCAGCTCGTACGCCGCTTCGCTCGCGGCGATCCCCGACGGCCAGCCCAAGACCGACGGGATCGCCGCCGGGACGGCCGCCGCGGAGGCGATGATCGCCGCCCGGCAGGGCGACGGACGCTTCGGCCCCTCACAGTGGGACCAGAGCACCGGACCGGGCCGTTGGCAGCCGCTGCTTCCGAACGGGACGTCGCCGCTCGACCCGACTCCGTGGGTCGGGCTCGTTGAGCCGTTCCTGATGCAGAGCTCCTCGCAGTTCCGCAGCGACGGCCCGAGGGAGCTCAGCAGCAACCAGTACGCGAAGGACCTCAACGAGGTCAAGGCGCTCGGCCGGGTGGACAGCACGGTCCGCACACCCGAGCAGACGCACAACGCCGTGTTCTGGCAAAGTGCGGGAGGCCCGACCCTGCTGTGGAACGATGTCGCCCGAGACCTGGTCGAGGACCCGGGCTTCGGCGTCGATATCGACGAGAGCGCCCTCTTGTTCGGGAAGCTCAACCTGTCGGGCGCAGATGCGGCGATCAACTGCTGGAACGACAAGTACCACTTCGACTTCTGGCGGCCGTGGGAGGCGATCCGCGAGGCGAACACGGATGGCAACCCCAAGACCGAGCGTGACGCCTCCTGGGCGCCGGTCCTCACGGCCCCGTACCCCGATCACACCTCGGGGCACCTCTGCCTCGATGGCGCACACCTCAGTGTGCTGCGGTCGTTCTTCGGCAAGGACAAGATCGCGTTCGGCGTCACGAGCAGCCAGTTCGGTGGCGAGACGCGCTTCTTCGGCCGGTTCTCGGAGCCTCTCAAGGAGATCATCGAGGCTCGCATCTGGGCGGGCCTGCACTTCCGCACCGCCGATGTTCAGGCGGCGGAACTCGGCAGGAACGTCGCAGAGTTCATGCAGGAGAACTACTTCCAGCCGCTGGGCTGACACCGAGCGGCGGAGGGCCGTGCGAGCGGCCCTCCGCCCCGCTCACTCGATCACGAGCTCGCCGTCGGCGATCGAGATCGCGACCCGGTGGATGCCCGGCTCGCCTTCGCCCACCCGGATCGGCAGCTCGTCGCCACCGAGCCACGCGTGGAGTCGCTCGGCGTCTCCACCCACCTCGACCCACGCGATACCGTTCGCCCGAACGCCGTGGCCCGCCCGAGCGCGACCCGGGTGCAGTTCCCCTCCGACGTCCCAGGTGAGGAAGAACGGCATCCAGGGCTCACGCCGGGGGTCGTCGAGCCCGGTCATCCGCCAGCGGACGGCCTCACCGTCCGGGCGCGTCCTCGTTCCCGAGTCGACCTCGATCCCGAGCCGGGACGCGACCGCGTCGAGGTCGTCGGCGACCGCGGCGATCGTGAGCCAGCCGCCGCCGCCTGCCGCGCGTTCGAGCACGGCCCTGCCGAACACGGTCCCGGCAGCCATCGGCTCGTCCACCGCGGCAACGAGCTCCAGGTACTGATCACCGAGCGGCACGATCCGGTTCGCCGTCCCCCAGCGCTCGTGCCGCCCGCCTTCGGTCGAATCCAATCCGAACCTCTCACGGAACCGGATGGCGGCCTCGTCGAGATCGGGGACGGCGTACACGACGTGGTCGATCCGGAGCACGCGGCCACCCTAGTCGAACGACCGACCTACACTCGGGCCGTGCCCCGCAGGCTGCTGCCGGTCGTCGTCCTCGCCGTCGTGATCGCGCCGTCGGTCGCGCGGGCACAGGAGGGGTTCGAACGCGAGGTGGACGGCTTCGGCTTCGCGGTGAATCTCGCGTTCGCGCCCGACGGCACGATGTTCGTGGCCGACAAGGACCGCGGCGAGATCCGCATCGTCCGCGAAGGCGAGATCCTCGAACGGCCGTTCGCGACGCTGCCGGTCCAGGTGACCGTGAACGAGACCGGGCTGCTCGGCGTGGCCGTCGACCCGGCGTTCCCCGACGAGCCATGGGTCTACGCGTACTACACGGGGACCGACGCCGTGAACCACCTCGTGCGGATCCGAGCCGAGGGCGACCGCGGCGCCGAGACCCAGACGCTGCTCGACCTGCTGCCGGCCACGGCCGGCTGGCACAACGGCGGCGATCTCGCGTTCGGACCCGACGGCAAGCTGTACGTCTCGGTCGGCGACGGTCACGACGGGAGCCGCTCGCAGGATCCGAACGGCATCGGCGGCCGCATCCTCCGCCTGAACCCCGACGGGTCGATCCCCGCGGACAACCCGCTGGGACCCGACAACCCGACGTTCGCGCTCGGGATCCGGAACTCGTTCGGCCTGTGCTTCGACCCGGAGTCGGGCGATCTGTGGGAGACGGAGAACGGGCCGAGCGGCGACGACGAGATCAACCTGATCGAACCGGGCGCCAACTATGGGTGGCCCGAGCACCTCGGGCCGGGAGGCGGGCCCGACTACGTGGACCCGGTCGTCGACTTCCCGGACACCATCGTCCCGACCGGGTGCGCCGTATCCGACGGCGTCCTGCTCTTCGGCGAGGGCTACGGCGGCAACCTCCACTCGATGCCGCTGCCCGGCCCCGGTGAGGGGATCGTTGCGACGTTCGACGGAGGGATCACCGACCTCGAAAACGCGCCCGACGGTTCGCTCCGGGTCGTCACGCCGACCACGCTCTATCGGAGCACCGGCGCACTCGAACGCCCATCGGCCACCGTGTCGCCAGAACCGGAGCCACCCAGCGGGCTGGTGACGGCGGGCGGGCTCCTGATCGCCGGGCTCCTCGTCGGCGGGCTCCTCCTGATGCGGAGCCGGCTGCTGCGGCGCTAGGCTCGTCTGAGCGGGTGGCTACCGCTCGCGTATCCGCGCTCGCTCTATGAGCCCCCCGACCCCCTGGGGCGCTTCATGTAGGCGACGAGCGACTGGCCGCCCATCGGGTTCTGGATCTGCGCGACGGACACGAGCTCCCACCCGTCGTCGCCGAACGTGTTCAAGATCTCGCCCGGGTTGTGTTCGAGCAGCGGCGCCACGAAGTACTCCCACTTCTGCATCACGGTCTCCCTTCGAGCCTTTGGCGCTGCTTCTTGATGCACACGCCCATGATCACGGTCAGGCCAGCGTCTTCGCCGATCCGCCGGGCGTCGTCGTTGGCGATGCCCTCCTGCAGCCAGAGCACCTTCGCCCCGCGCGCGACCGCCTGTGCGGCGACGTCCGGCGTCTGTTCGGCGCGGCGGAACACGTCGACGACGTCGATCGCGATCTCTTCGGGCACCTCGGACAGCGACGCGTACGCCCGCTCGCCGAGCACCTCGGTCTCGTTCGGGTTGATCGGCACGATCCGGTACCCCTTGTCCTGGAGGAACTCAGCCACCTCGTAGGAGGGCCTGTCGGGGTTCGAGGACAGCCCGACCACCGCGATCGTCCGAGCGTCGCCCAGGATCGAACGGAGCTCCTGGTCGGTGGGCACGTAGGTCGCGTCGTCGCCCGTCACGGCCCGCCCCCGAGCCGCTCCAGCAGCTGGTGCAGGATCCCGGCCGTCGCGCCCCAGATCGTGTTCCCGTCGCGCATCGGGTACGCGAACCCGCGATACACCTTCCCGTCACGGGGCCACTCCACGGTGGTCTCGGCCGCCTCAAGCTCGTCGAGCGGGTAGGCGAGCACCTCGGCGATCTCGGCCTCGCTGGGCGCGAACACCGGGTCCCCCGCGACGAGGCCGACGAACGGCACGATCAGGATCGCGGAGACGAACGTGTGCACCGGCACGAGCGCGCCGAGCACCTCGACCTCCTCGGGCGGCAGCCCGAGCTCCTCCTGCGTCTCCCGCAATGCCGTCGCGGCCAGGTCCGCATCTTCGTCGTGCGCGAGCCCACCCGGGAACGAGATCTCCCCCGGGTGCCGCGAGAGGTGTTCGGTCCGCCGGGTGAGGACGAGCCGGTCGTCGTCCACCAGCGGCAGCAACACGGCGGCGAGCCGGGTGCCCGGGCCCGTCGTGGGCGAGGGACGGGGATCGAGGCCGCCCTCCAGGCGCGTGCGCACGTCGCTCCGGTACATTCGCCGCCATGGTAGAGGAGGCGGTCGTTTCGGCCGTCGTCGCGCACGTCGACCCCGACGAGGTCGTCGGGTTCGCTCGGCGGCTCGTCTCCACCCCGAGCGAGAACCCGGGCGGCACCGAGGACGACGTGGCCGCGGGCGCGGGGGTGATCCTCGAGGACCTCGGTGGCTCCCCCGAGATCGTGCGCGGCGAGGAGGGGCGTCCGAGCGTGGTCGCCCGGTTCGGAAACGGCGACCGGCCCGCGCTCGCGTGGAACGGCCACCTCGACGTCGTCCCCGCCGGCGACCTCACGGCGTGGCGGCATCCGCCCTTCGCCGCCGAGGTCGTCGACGGCGCGCTGATCGGACGGGGGGCGGCGGACATGAAGGGCGGTATCGCGAGCGCCCTCGGCGCCGTCTCGGCGATCCGTCGCGCGGGCGTCGAACTCAACGGCCGGCTCGACCTCCATCTGGCGGCCGACGAGGAGCTCGCCGGCCTGCACGGGACCAAGGTCCTGTTCGAACGCGGCCACCTCGACCAGGACGCGGCCATCGTCGGCGAGGCGACGGACCTGAACCTCGCCCTCGCCGAACGCGGCGGCGCCTGGATCACCGCGACCGCTCGCGGCAGGGGCGCACACGGCTCCACCCCGCAGCTCGGCGTGAACGCGATCACCTCGATGGCGCGGTTCCTGCTCCGGATCGAGGAGGTCCTGCCCGACCTCGAGCATCCGCTCGTCGGACGGCCGACGGTGAACGCGGCGATGATCCACGGCGGGAGCGCCCCCAACGTCGTGGCGGACCGTTGCGTGGTCGAGATCGATCGCCGGATCATCCCCGGCGAGACCGAGCCCGGGAAGGTGCTCGAACCGTTCGACCGGCTCGCGGACGCGATCCGCACCGAGCACCCCGAGACCGACCTGTCGTTCGCGATCGGACAGTGGACCGACGCGGCCGAGGTCAACGGGAACCCGGCGATCGCCGACCTGTGCCGAGCCGCCGTCCGGGAGGAGACCGGGCGCGCGCCGCTCGACACCGGGTTTACCGGCATCACCGACGCCCGCTTCTATCTGAACGAGCGGAGCATCCCGACGATCATCCTCGGCCCGGGTTCCCTGGGCGTGGCACACACCGCGAACGAGTCCGTCGAGATCGCCCAGCTGGTGGCCGCGGCGCGCATCTACGCCCAGGTGTTCACGCGGTTCCTCGACGGTTCGTGATCGCGCCGCGCGTTCGTGACGCGAACGCCGGGTATCCTGGTGGCGTGGAACAGACCGCAACGGTCATCACGGTGACGGACCGGGCCGCCGGCAAGATCCGGCAGCTCGCCGCCAAGGAGGGGCGCACCGAGCCCGTGCTCCGCGTCAGGGTGGTCGCCGGTGGGTGCTCGGGCTTCTCCTACGAGCTGTCCTTTGCCGATGCCGCCGAGGGGGACGACCACGTGATCCCCGCGGCGGACGGCGTTCGGGTCCTGGTGGACCGCCGGAGCGCGCCGATCGTCGAGGGCTCGACCCTCGAGTTCAACGACGCGCTCCTGGGCGGCGGCCTCAAGATGCTCAACCCGCGTGCGAAGCACGAATGCGCCTGCGGCGACTCCTTCTCCGTCTGACGCGGCTTCCGCCTACGCGACCTCGATCTGCCCCGTCATCTGGGGGTGGATGTTGCAATGGAAGCCCGTGGATGCCGAGACGTCCACGGTGACGGTCTCGGTCGCGCCCGGCTCGACCGTCTCATCCACGCTGCCGTCGTCGAGCGTGAACGTGTGAGTGGCGCTGTCGTCGTTGGTGATCGTCACCTCGGTCGGGCCGGAGATCGTGATCGTGTCCGGGTCGAACGCGAACCCGGCGATCGTGATGGTCGTTCCACCGCCGCCGGAACCCGTCTCCGTGGCGCCGGTCGCGCCCCCGGTCGTGCCGGTCGCGCCGCCGCCATCGTCGTCGCTGCTGCACGCGGCCACGACGAGCGAGAGCACGAAGAGCCCGGCGACGAGCCGGACCCACCTCGCCTTCGTCATCCTCCACCTCCGTCGTCGGACGTCCGGCCACCCTAGCCCAGACGAGTCGAAAAGGTGCCCGGCGCCCGCGGCGGGTTTTCGGACGCCTGCTCCTATACTTCGCCCGGATGCCGACCAGCGCGGACAAGACGCAGTGGCGGGACCTCTATCACGAGGTCGTGCTCACGGGGCTGTGCACCGGGTGCACCGCGTGCATCGTGGCGTGTCCGTTCCACGTCCTCGGCTACGAGGACGACGAACCCGTCCAGCTACAGGAGGACGGTCCGGACGCGTGCGTCCACGGCGACCGAGGATGTTCGCTCTGCACCCTTGCCTGCCCTCGGTTCCGCGAATGGGAGTCCGAGATCGACCAGCTCCTGTTCGGCCAGACCCGCAAGCCGGAGGACGTGATCGGCCAGTACCAGGACATCGTCCTGGCGCGCGCCACGATGCCCGAGGCACTCATGCAGGGCCAGGACGGCGGCGTCGTCTCGGCGCTGCTGATCTGGGGCCTGCGCACGGGCGAGATCGACGGGGCCCTCACCTCCAAGCTCTCGGACGATCGCGAGTGGGACGCCGAGCCCACGGTTGTCACGGATGCGGAGGGGGTGCTCGCGACGGCCGGGTCCCGCTACACGTACTCGGCAAACCCACTCGGGCTCATCAAGGCAGCCGAGCTGGGCCTGTCGAAGGTCGCGCTCGTGGGGATGTCGTGCCAGGCGAGCGTCACGGGTTCGATGACGGCCCGGCGCGTCAACAAGTGGGCGAAGAAGATCAACTGGACGTTCGGGCTCCTGTGCTCGAAGAGCTTCACCTACGACGGCCTGATGGTCGAGATCGCGCAGAACCGGCTGGGGCTCGAGCTCGACGACCTCGTCCGGGTGAACGTGAAGGGCAAGCTGCTCTTCTACACGAAGGACGGCGAGGAGGTCACCTACTCGCTGAAGCAGGCGCACGAGTTCACGCGCCCGGGATGCCTTCGCTGCCCGGACTTCGCCGCGGAGCACGCCGACATCTCCTTCGGCGGGCTCGGGCAGAGCGACGGCTGGACGCTCACGATCATCCGTACGGACAAGGGTCGCGACCTGTGGGACCGCGCCGTGGCGGACGGCGTGGTGGAGTGGCGACCGGGTTCGGAGGACCCCGCCGCGATCTCGCTGATGTCGAAGCTGGCCGGCAAGTCACGGGCTCGCTGGGGCGAAACCCCCTGGGGTGCGCCGGGCGAGGTGCCCGAACCCGAACCCGCCTCGGAGAGCACGTAGGCCCGCCGATCCGGCGGCCGTCGAACGGGTCATCCCGACGCGAGCGTTCCGAGATCGGTCAGCCGACGGCGGGCCAGCCAGCGACCACCGGATGGTCCACGTTGCTCGGACCGACCTGGGCCGCTCCCCCGGGCGAGCCGATGCCGCTGATGTTGTCGTTGAACCATTCGGCGTTGATCGGGGTGAACTGCTTCCATTCCGCCGGCACGTCGTCCTCGTAGAAGATCGCGGTCACCGGACACACCGGCTCGCACGCGCCGCAGTCCACGCACTCGTCGGGATGGATGTAGAGCATCCGCGGCCCCTCATAGATGCAGTCGACCGGGCACTCGTCCACGCAGGCCTTGTCCTTGATGTCGATGCACGGCTCGCAGATCGTGTAGGTCATGGCCTGTTCCCCTCTCTGATCTGAGCCTTCTCCGGGGTTTTCCCCGTTTCCACGGTGCCGACCTTGTAAACCCAGTCTACGGCTCACGGGGTCGTGCGCAAGTCGTGCGTGGGTTTCCTCAGGCCGGAGCGAGCGCGCCGAGGGTGACCTCGATCGAGGCCGAGGGGTTCGCGGTCGCGACCGGGTAGACGACCGGCAGGTCGGCTCCCGCCTCCCGGAACGCGTCCAGACGTTCCCGAGCCCCATCGCCCACGGCGCACACCGACCGGACGAGCACCTCGGGCACGTCCTCGGATCTTCCGGCCCGGTGCGCCTGCCCGGCGACCGCCGCCTGGGGTCCGAGGCCCACCTGCTCGAACTGACGCCGGTACGCCGGGTAGGAGGCGTACCGACCCGCCATCGCGCGCAGCTCGGACATCGCCTCGCCCTCGTCGCGGCCCACCCATGCCCGCACGTAGACGGCGACGGTGACGGAGGCTGGGTCCCGCTCCGCCGCCTCGGCACCCTCGGCGATCCGTGCTCGGGCGAACGACACCCGTTCCGGCGGACACCAGTTGAGGATGACACCGTCGGCGATCTCGCCCCCGAGCCGCATCGCCTTCGGCCCGAGCGCGGAGACCCAGATCGGGACCTCGCGCCCGCGCGGCAGCGAGAGGGTGACCGAGTCGCCTTCCTCCTGGAGCGTCTCGCCCCGGAGCAGGACCCGGACCCGTCCCACCGTCTCCCGGAGCTCGTCGAGCGCACCCCGGCCGACCTCGCCCGTTCCGAGTCCGAGGATCATCCGGCCGCCCGAGCGCTCCTGCACCGTGGCCGCACCCATCGCGGTGAGCAGGGGGATCCGCGAGCGCATCGGGAGCACTCCCGTGCCCAGGAGCAGGCGGCTCGTCTCGCCGGCAAACATGCCGAGCGTGACGAGCGCGTCGCGCCCCGTGATCTCGGGGAGGAACACCGCCGTGTAGCCCGCGGTCTCGACGCCGCGCACGATCGGAGCGAGCTCCTTCCAGGGCAGCGGATCGCGAAGCGCCAACCCCGTTCCGCTCGGTTGTCGACGCGACGCCATGGCTGGCATCGTCCCACGCATGGAACCCGCGCGTTTCGGGACGGAGGACGGCGTGTCGCTCGAGGCCGAGATCCGGCGGCCAGAGACGCCGCCGGTCGGCTCGGCCGTGATCTGCCACGCGCACCCGCGTCACGGCGGGAGCAAGGACCATCCGATCCTGTGGGCGCTGCGCAACGACCTCGCGTCACGGGGGTTCGTGGTCCTCGCCTTCAACTTCCGGGGGACGATGCGCAGTGCCGGCACCTACGGGGCGGGTCACGCCGAGACCAGGGACGTTCATGCCGCGATCGGCCGGGTGCGCGAGGAGGCCGCGGGACCCACCCTCGTGTGTGGGTGGTCGTTCGGGGCCAACGTCGCGCTGCGCGAAGCCCTGACCGACGATCGGGCGGGTGCGCTCGCGCTCATCGGGCTGCCGCTCGAGCCGGCCGACGTCGAGATCCCTCCGACGCCGGGACCGTCCGAGCTCCGGGTCTTCACGCGTCCCACCCTGCTGCTCGCCGGCGAGGGGGACGTCTACTGCCCCCCGCCGCGGTTGGAGGCGCTGGCGCGGACGATGCCGAAGGCCGAGGTCGTCATCGTGCCGGGCACCGACCACTTCCTGTGGCACCGCGAGAAGGCGGTCGCGGAGACCATCGGTTCGTTCGCCGTTCGCACCCTGCTCTCGGCGGACCCTCAGCAGGGCTAGGGCCGCCGGCCGCGACGCCCCCGCCCGACGCTGCGCATCACGACGAACGGGAAGAACAGGAACGTGAACCCGAGCAGCCGCGGGAACGCGACCACCCCGACGAGCACGGACACCATCGACAGCCCGATCCAGACGCCCGGCATCCCCCACCACGGGCGCTCGGGCTCGACCGCTCGTTTCCGTCGGTAGGCGAGCACGAGCGCGACCGCCGCGACGAACGCGAGCGCGGGGACCAGGATCAACGCCAAGGTGCCCATCGACGTCCAGGGTACGGCCCCGGGAACCGTCAGGCTGCCTCAGGCGAGCAGCTCGCCCGCGAACCCGACGCCCTCGCGCTCGAGGTCCGCGACGAACGCGGCGGGGTCCAACGCCGTCTCCGGCGGGTGGACGCCGGAGGGCACGCGGCCCTCGGCCAGCCAGCGCACCGTCGTCGCGATCGGGATCGCCGTCCCGAACGCCCCCGCCGACAGGCCCTCGGGAGACGGTTCGAAGCTCGCGAGCGACCGGTACGTGGCCGGCGTGCCGCCCGAGCTGCCCACGACCCGGACGTCGATCACCTCGCGATCCGACGGCTCGCCGTCCGCGGCCGAGAGCCGGTTCAGGACCGCGGCGAGCGCCTCGCGCGGGACGACCGGACCGCTCGAGGTCATGACGGGGTCCCGCGACGCGAGGCCGGCCCGCACCAGGAAGACGAACCCCTCGTGGACCGGTCTCGGCAGCGCGAGCCGCCAACGCACGTCGCGGACCCCGGGGATCGTCCGGGGAAGCGTGGCCGGCTCCGAGTGCAGCGTGTACATGGCCGGCTGCGTGCCGATCGGCTCGGGGAAGGACCAATCGATCACGCCCGACCCTGCCTCCACCTCCCGCAGCCGGCCGTCCTCGAACACGATCGCCGGCAGGGTGAACTCGTCCAGGATCGTCTCCGCGGAGTAGGGGACGCCGAACGCGCCGCCGCCCTCAGACAGGTCGATGGCCCCGTTCACCAGGTCGATCGACCGGACCGAACCCTCGTCGAGCCGGTCGGCGCCCAAGCGTGCGAGGACGTTCGTGATACCGGGGGCCGACCCGATCCCCATCACGGCGGCAAGGCCCGCCTCGCGGAACCTGGGGTCGAGCTCCCACTGTTTGAGGGTGACGTGATACAGCCCCCCGAGGTCCGCGTAGTGGCACCCGGCCGCCAGCGCCGCCTCCATGACCTCGAGGTTCAACCGGTAGGGCAGGCAGGCGGCGACGGCTTCCACGCCCTCCAACACCGAGGCGAGCCCCCCGGCATGGGCGTCGAACCCCCGGCCCTCGGCGTTCGCGCGCTCTGCGACCCGTGCGGCGCGCCCCGCGTCGACATCGAGCACGAGCAGGTCGACGTCGTCGTGCCGGGAGAGCAACGTCGCCGCGGCGCTCCCCATCGCGCCCGCACCGAGGACCGCGATCCGGCTCAACCGGTCACGCTCAGAGCGGGACGTGCGACAGGAACACCGGATAACGTGCCTGACCTGCGGAAACGCTCTGTGCCACCTATGTCCATCTGCGCCTGGAGTGTCTCTACGAGCCGAGGTCCCGTCAACTTTCTGTCAACTGGGCGCGGGTTTCGACTACGTCTCTCCACCCAACTCCAGAAGCCGACGGCAGAGGGCTACACGTCCTTGGGAATCGGCCACGAACTGAAGATCGGCCACTGACGACGCTTGCCGCGGTGGAGAAAGGCCGGTCCCGGGAGCGGCTCCAACAGAGTCTCGAACTCTCGCACGATGTGGACGCATTCGCTGCCGATGCCAAGAAGAGTCCCGATTACTGGGCGGCCGGAGTCGCCAAAGGCAACTTCCGGCACGAACAACCCTTCCAGTTCGACACGGGGCTCATCGAAACGACCGCTG
>DASUMC010000080.1:0-2317 GCA_036277855.1 Actinomycetota bacterium | reverse complement strand
CATTGGAAGCTCGGCCGGCGGACCGATGCGGTGGGGCGCTTCGTGATATTCGCCTGGTCGTTCGCGGCATTGGTGATCCTGCTCGTATCGCGGTTCGGCAAGGGCGGACTCGGCCCGACCCTCCCCCTGTTCGCCCTGTTCCTCGGCGCCTCGGTGCTGATCTACGTGGTGTCGGCGATGGACGCTTACCGGCTGGCGGCCGGAAACGAGCCTCTGATGAGTTCCCGGACGTTGCTGTGGACGTCGGCCGGTCTGGTCTTCCTGTCCGTCGTGATCGCCACGTTCGTCACGTTGCCTGCCGCCCGCCGGTAACATCGCGTCCTCATGGGGGAGCAGGCATGAGCGAGCAGACCGAGGGCCAGATCGTGATCGAGGCCCCGGCGGTCGAGGTCATGGACGTCCTGACCGATTTCGAGGCGTACCCCGAGTGGGCCGACGTCAAGACCGCCCAGGTGCTCGAACGCGGGGATGGGGGTCTGGGGACCAAGGTGGCGTTCGAGGTGGACGTCCCGCTCCTGGGCAAGGCGAACTACACGCTCGCCTACCGCTACGCGCCCGGCGACGGCGGGATGTCGTGGGTCTCGACCGAGGCCCACGGCGCCGTCTCGAACATCACGGGCGAATACCTGCTCTCCGAGATCGACGGCGACGAGACCAAGGTGATCTACCGGCTCGCCGTCGATCTGGGGATCCTGCTCCCCGGCTTCGTCCGCACGCAGGGCGAGAAGCGCGTCATCGAGAACGCGCTCGAGGGCCTGAAGCGGCGCGTCGAGCTCGGCTGAGCGCAACTCAGGACGCGTCGGGGTGGCGCCCGCGCTAGGCTGGCCGGCATGCGCGTCCTGCTGTTCACCGGGAAAGGCGGCGTCGGGAAGACGACGGTCGCCGCCGCCACGGCCGTCCGCGCGGCCGGATCGGGGAACCGGACGTTGATCATGAGCACGGATCCGGCGCACTCGCTCGGCGACTCGTTCGATCAGGAGATCGGCGAGCACGCCACGCCGATCGCCGAGAACCTGTGGGCCGAGCAGATCGACGCCCAGAGCCGGCTGGAGTCCAACTGGCGCGAGATCCAGGACTACTTCGTGCAGCTCATGAACTGGGCCGGTGTCGAGACGATCCAGGCAGAGGAGCTCTCGGTGATCCCCGGGCTCGACGAGATCTTCGCGCTGATCGATGTCAAGGCCCACGTCGAGGGCGGGAAGTACGACCTGCTGATCGTCGACTGTGCGCCGACCGCCGAGACACTGCGCCTGCTGTCGCTGCCCGAGGTCATGAACTGGTACATCGAACGGATCTTCCCCGTCGAGCGGCGCGTGGTGAAGACGCTGCGCCCCATCGTGACGAAGATGACGACGCTGCCGATCGCGGGCGAGAGCTTCTACGCGGCGGTCGAGCGGTTGCACCGGAACCTCGACGCCGTGCACCGGATCCTGACCGACGAGTCCTCGTCGACGGTTCGACTCGTCGTGAACCCGGAGAAGATGGTGATCTCCGAGGCTCGCCGCACCTACACATACCTCGGGCTGTTCGGGTACCGGTGCGACGCCATCGTCGTGAACCGGATCATCCCCGAGGACGTCACCGATCCGTACTTCGGCAAGTGGAAGGACATCCAGGCGGAGCACCTGCAGACCGTCCGCGAGTCGTTCGAGCCGGTACCGATCCTGACCGCTCGCCTGTTCGACCGCGAGATGGTCGGCGTGCAGCTGCTCGAGGAGATGGGCCGCGAGGTCTACGGCGACCTCCCCGTCACCGACGTCCTGTACCGGGACGACCCGATCCGGGTCCGCCGGAGGTCCGGCGGGTACGTCCTGACGATGCGGCTCCCGTTCGTCTCGCGCGAGGACATGGACATCCACCGGCGCGGCGAGGAGCTCTACGTCCGCGTCGGGACCTACAAGCGCAACCTGATCCTGCCGCAGACGCTCCAGCGGATGGAGGTCCGTGGCGCCAACTTCGTCGGAGACCATCTCGAGATCGTGTTCGCGCGGCCGCCGGGGTCGGCGCCGGCGGCGGCGCCGAGGGGAGGGAGCTGAAGATGCCTGAGACCGAACCGGGCCACGCGGCCACCCAGGGCGACGGCGCCGCCGGGTCGGCGTCGGGTGCCCAACCGCAGCCGCCCGTGTGCACCGTGGCGTTCTGCCCGATCTGCATGGCGGTGACCGCGGGCCAGGGCGCGGCGCCCGACGTGTTCGAGCACCTGTTGGCCGCCGCCCGCGAGTTCTTCCTCGCGGCGCGGGCCGTGATCGACGTGCGCGGGGATCACGTGAGCGGGGTCGAGAAGAGCCCGAACGGCTCCAAGGACTTCGAGCGGATC
>DASUMC010000079.1:0-2416 GCA_036277855.1 Actinomycetota bacterium | reverse complement strand
AGCCCGTACGCCTCGTGAATCTCGACGCCGAGCTCGTGGAAGGACCTCAGCAGTTGTTCGTCGACGGCTGCCGAGCCGACGAGCAACTGCGCGCAGCGATCCAGGCCGGCCCGGCGGAGCATCGCGCGACGAACCGCCGGTCGCAGGATCCATCGGAGGGGTCCCGCCCGCATCCGTTGGTACCGCGTTCCGATCCGGCTGCGTCCGACCCCCTCCCAGACCTTCTGGTACAAGCGGGGCACGGAAAAGAAGACGGTTGGACGAACGGCCGGCAAGGTCGCGGCCACCCGTCGGAAATCCTCCAGGAACGTGACCTCGACGGGCGCGGGCAGGTCGTACGGGCTGTAGGTCCCGAGGATGCCCTCGACCACATGGCTCATCGGCAGGAACGACAGGTACCGATTCGGTCGCGTCCGGATGCCCCACGGGACGAGCGAGGCCATCGTCTCGGCCATCCAGCGGAGCTGGGCGTGGGTGAACGCCACACCCTTCGGCGCTCCCGTCGTACCCGACGTGTACCGGATCGTGGCGAGATCATCCGGACCGACCGGCGTCAACCTTGGGACCTCGGCGTCGCCGCCTTTGGCGAGGCCAGGTTCGAGGAAGTCATCCCACCCGATCACCTCGCGGCGTGTCGAAGGGTCGTCGCGGCAGAACGAGACGATCGGCACGCTCGTCGCGAGCTCGTCGACGCGTTCCATGACGGCCGGCGCTCCCACGAACAGGAATTCCGAACGGCTCCGGCGCAGCACATCGTCGAGGTCTTCGGGAGGCGTCGTCGCGTAGAGCGGAACGCTGACGCCACCTACGAGCCCGATCGCGACATCTACGGCGAGGTAGCGCGTGCTGTTCGACCCCACGATCGCGACCCGGGTCCCGGCTCCGACGCCCATCGCGCGGAGCGCCGCCGCGGCGGCGGCGATCTCCTTCCGAACCCCCGTCGCCGGACGCCCGATCCGGCCGCCGGCGGCGTCGACGTCGACGAAGCGGACGGGTAGACGCCGACTCGCCAGTCGGAACAGGACCTGCTCGTGGACGGTGCGATCGGAACGATGCAGGAAGCCGTGGGAGGTCGCGTGTTCCAGCAGGGTCGGCAGGTACTCGTGCCATTGGGGGACCGTCGGACCGAGCAATTCGTCGGCGTGGTCGCGCAGGAAGCGACGACGCTCCCGGAAGTAGGGCTTGAGGAGCCGGACGGTGCGTCCCCCGAGACGGAGCCCGATCGGGAGGAACACCGGCGACCGCAGCCGGACGCCGAGGTGCTCTCTTGCCCACCGACGAGCGAACGCGAGGACGTCGCCGGCGGTGGGAAGCTCGTCGGTGGGCGTCGTGAGGTGGAACGTCATCCCCACAGCACGCGGGTCGAACGTGAGGCCGACGATCGCGTCCGCGACGTAGTCGACCGGCACGATGTTGACGCGGAGGTCGCGCCTCGCCGGGACCACCCGCAGCCTGCCCGACAGGAACAGCCGCAGCGGCGTGTAGAACGTGTTGAAGGTCTTGATATCGCCCGTCCTCGAGTCGCCGACGATCATCGAAGGCCGGACGACCGTGACCGGGAGCTCCGAGGCGGCGTCACGGACGAGACGTTCGGCTTCGTACTTCGTCTGCTCGTACGGGCTCCCGAAGCCGAAGGCGTCCGTCAGGTCGTCCTCGTCCACGGTGCCCGTCCGACCCCCAGCGACGTACGCGGTCGACACGTGGACGAGGCGCTCGAGCCTGCGGGCCGACCGCGCGAAGCCGAGGACGTTCGCCACACCGGTGACGTTCGTGACGCGCAGCTCCTCCACGGTCGCATCGACCCGCAGGTCTGCCGCGGAGTGGACGATGTGGGTCACCCGATCGCAGAGGCCCGCGTACGTGTCCGAGTCGAGACCGAGCATTGGCTTGGCGACGTCCCCGGCCATCGCGTGGATGCGGGCTCCGAGCTCAGCACGCAGGTTCGGCAGGAACCACCAGGCCCGGTCCGACCCGCGAGCGGCCTCGGCATCGGTGTCCGCGAGCACGAGCGACACGATCTCGAGATCGGCGCGATCGAGCAGGCGGGCCGCCACCTCGGTGCCGAGGAATCCGGTCCCACCGGTGAGCAGCACTACGTCGCCCATGCCGGCACCCCCCACCCGTGCTGACCGGCGAAGCTCCGCAAGAGCTCACGGTTCCTTCGAGCCGCAGCGAGATGCGCGTCGTGACCGGCGCGGAGGCGCCCGCGCACCTCGACCGAATCGAACAGGAGCTCGTCGACCGCGCCGGTCATCCGGTCGACGAAGTCCGGCTCGTCGGGTGTGAGGAAGTATCGGTCCTCGATCCCCAGTTCCGAATAGAGCGTACGGAGCCGGAGATCGTGTCCGACGGCGAGCTGCGGCACGGCGGCCGCGAGCGACAGCACCGACGCGTGGTAGCGCGAGGTCACGAGCAC
>DASUMC010000078.1:0-6406 GCA_036277855.1 Actinomycetota bacterium | reverse complement strand
CTGACGGGCGATTGGCTGACGGCAGCCAAGAATTCCAGAACTCAGGACATCAACCCGACCGATATGAATACCTCGGTCGTGACAGCTCACAGCAACTCCGACGTGGCCGTGTACACGTACAACGAAGACGACAATCGAAGTGGCTTCACGTCGTGCATCGACCCGTCAGGAGATATCTGCCTTCACTGGCATGTCAACTTCAACCTCAACACATCTCACACGTCCATGGCTCACAAGGACTGGGTTGCCTGTCAGGAGTTCGGACACGCGACGGGTCTGCACCACCAACAGAATGACCCGGGCGACTCCTGCATGAACGACTCACACATACACGTGGGCGTGTTCGACAGCCACGATCTCTTCCACATCAACACAAACATCTTCCCGCCCTAGCCCCATATAGCGAGTGGGGCGAGATGTGTGTTGGGTGGCGAGAGCGCCCCGTGGCCCAGCCAAGGCTCCCTTTGTGTGGGAAGTCTCCACCAAGGCCCCGTGCCTCACGAAGATCATTCTCGAACCTGCGGGCGGGCCTGCGGCGACAACCAGTATATGGAGATGGATCGCGGGTGCCGCCCCAGGACTTCCCGAAGGCTAGCCTTCGTCTTTCTTGGGAACCCTCCGACCCGGGTCCTCCATGGAAACCGGGGTCTGATTCCCCGGTGAGCATGTGATGCGCCGCGTGCTCGCCCCAGTGATGGCTGCCTCGGTAATCGCGCTCGCGGTCGCGAGCGCGATCGTTCTACCGATGTACACATGCATGGACCCATACGAATTCGAAGAGCGTCCCGGCCCCGGCGGAGGCCCTACGTGCTCGGTCTCCGATACCGGCTACCGGCCGCGCAGTTGGTTGCCGACGAAGGTCACGATCGTAGGAGCTGGCATCGTTTCGGCCATCGCGGTCGTGCTGTGGGCGCGGCGACGGAGGCTCGTAGCGGTCGTCCTCATCGTCGCCTTCGTTGCAGCGGCAGCTCTCTGGTTCGTTCGGGACGGATAGGTATAGGCCGGAGACGCCGGTACGACCTCTCTCTTAGGCACATTCCTCAACACTCGTCAATCCGAGTCGAAAACCTGTGCCTGAACTCGTCTGACGTCGCATGAGGGGCATGAATCACATCCTGCTGGCGTTCGGCGTGATGATAGTGGTCGTCCTTCGGCCAGCGCCGATCCCTTCGAGCCGGACGGCGGCGGGGTCGCCTGAAGGCCATGGTGTTTTCCGTCAGGTGACCTGCTCTCTCGTTCTGCTCTCGGCGGTTATCCTGTTCGGCCTTCCGCCCTTGCGCGCGTCCGTATCGGAGGCGTCAGAGTGCAGCGACCCAGGACGGCGAGCGTGGGTCGTTCGGCTGACGGCTCGAAGTGCGACTTCTCCGCCACACCGGGGGCGAGTATCTTCGCGCTGCGAGTTGGCTTGGGATCGAGGGCGCATGGTTGCTCGTCCCTCTACGATGCAAGACCCATCCCCTACCGATTTCGTCCAACAGCCGCAGTCGCCGCACTCCCGACTGACACTCCTTGGCGGGTTCGAGCTGAGCTGCCGAGGATGGCCGGAGCACTTGCCGACGAGCCAGAGGTGCGACGACGTCACACTAATCAAGCCAACACCGTTGCGGCGAAGTCGCCACAGACTGGACCGGAGGTTCCCCGCTGCTTGGTCATCGGGCGTATCCGGCCACAACGTTCCGGCCACCAGCGATCTGGTTGACGGCCTGCGCGACGTCTGCCAAGCCTCCCACAGCGAGACCGGTCCGGCGGGTCTCTGCAGGCGATGACTCCGAAAACGCGATCGCTCGGGACGGCCTTGAACCTCCTGCGCTCCATGGCGCCCCCTTTTCGCTCGTCCCGTCTCGGCGGGCTTCGACCGGTCGTACGGGGCACCGCTCAACTCGTCCCGCCGCACTGTTACGCGAGGCGTTACGTCGTCGAGCCGACAGAGGATGGACGCGAGGCTTAGGGCTGTGGTCGGGCCCTCCGACCTGCGGATCTGTCAGTGGAGGTGAGGGGATTTGAACCCCTGACCCCTGCCGTGCGAAGGCAGTGCTCTACCGGACTGAGCTACACCCCCGGAACCGCGCCAGGGTAGCAGAGGGTTCCGCGCCGACCGGTCAGGCCTCCGACGAGGGTGGCGGTGGGGGCGACGCGGCCCGCGGCGGAGGCGGTGTCGCCGGCGCGGACGGGGCCGGATCGCCGGCGGCTCCCGGGGCCAAACGCGGGCCGACGATCCGGTCGGCCAGCAGGTCGCCCATCGCCCTGAGCTCGGGACGCCAGAACGCGTGGAAGTTCATGCGGTGGTTCTGCTTGGTCGGGCTCGAGATCTTGCCCCAGTCCACAGCTTGTTGCCCGTCTGCAGGTCGCTGATCGTGATCGGTCCCGCGGGTCGGACCACGCCAACCCCTTCGGGCGCGAGGTCCAGAAGGAGGCGTTCATGAAGACCAAGCGCCGGTCGGTGAGCGCCACGTAGTAGTAGCGCATGCCGAAGATCAGGAACCCGGCGAGTCCGAGCAGACCCTGCGCCCACAAGGGGTTCGGCCCCGAGACGCCGTAGGCGCCGCCGAGCACCCGCTCGCCCGGCTCGAGCACCGCCGGGAGGGCTCCGTTGAACGGTTGCTTGATGGTCTCCTTGCGAACGGCCACGTTCAGTCCCCTTTCCCCAGCACCTCGCGCGCGTGGCGATGGAGTGCGTCGTGCAGATCCTGCGAGACGCGCGCAACCGCGAGGTCGCCCCTCGTCTTCTCGATCAGGCTGCGCGCGACATCGGTCGCACGACGCAGGTTCCCGGTGATGGCGTCCGGGTAGTCCATCGTCACGAGGACCCCATACAGGTCCTCCATCGCCGAGAGGACCGCGTCGCCCTCGTCGACGCGCCCGGCGCGCAACAGGTCGAGGACCCGACGGCGTGCCTCGCCGATCGCCTCGGCCATCCCGTTCAGGTACGGGGCGTCCTCGACACCGAGCGCGTCGGGGTTCGGGACATGCCTCCCACCGTCCACGATCACCTCGGTGAGCCGCGCCTCCGCGTACTCCTTCTGCGCATCCTGCAGGTAACCGGCGAACCGGATGTCCGGATGCTCGGCGACCGCCGCGAGTCCTTCGTCGATCGCCGTCCTCGCCTCCTCCATCAACCGGTGCGCGAGCTCGAACTCGCCGCGGTGGATCGCGCGGATCGCGTTCGCGCAGGAACGGATCGCTCGACGGGATGCCGGAAGCGCACGCTCGCGAGCCTGCACGCGCGCGTCGAAACGCCTTCGAAGATCCTGGGAGACGCCGTCCAGATCCACGGGACGGGCGTTCAGATGCGAGCCGCGTCGACCTCGGCCGCGGGCCTGACCACGATGTTCACGAGGTCATCGCCGAACGCGGGGAGGCCGTTGAACGACCGCCGCGCCGTGCGGTTCGAGGCGTCGGCCGCGTACCGCTGCCGAGTCGGGCGCGGACTCGCGGGTGCGGTCGCCGCGGTCTCACGCGGACGAGCCGGGTGATGCGCGTCGGCCTGCGCCTTCATCGTCAGCAGCGCCCAAACATAGCCGGCGAGCAGCACGAGCAGGGTCGCGGTCGCGTACCACATCGCGCGGAGCGGCGGGACGAGACCGATCAGCGCGGTGAGCACCAGGCTCTCGATCAGCACGATGAGCACGCGGCGTCGGCGTTCGCGCGCCCGCGCCTGTGCACGCGCTCGCAACCCGATGAACGTCGTCCCCTTGCGGGGCGTGACGATCCACCGACCGGGCGATTCGGTCTCGGCGAGCAGATCCATGTTCCGCTCGAAATCCTTCATGCTCTTGTCCGCCTTGTTTGGGGAGCTTGCCCACGATGGAACGAGGAACGCGGCCCACAGGACGACCAGAGCCACGAGCAGCAGCCAACCCACCTACCTAACCCCCATGTGTTCGGATCCCCGGTCCGGCACAAGATGTTGGGCTGGGTCTGCAACCTAGCACCGAGGCTAGGGAGGTACAAACACCTCGCGCAAGTTGCTCGGAAGGTCATCGCGTCGACACATCTCGTGCGTCGTCTCGCGAGCGACTCACTCCGCCGAGTAGTGACCGCTCTTGCCGCCGCGCTTCTCGATCAGACGCAGGCCATCGATGCGCGCCGCGCGATCGAACGCCTTCGCCGTGTCGTACAGGCTGAGCGCCGCCACCGCGGCCGCGGTGAGTGCCTCCATCTCGACACCGGTGCGGTCGTGCGCACGCACGGTCGTACGAACGCGGATCGTCCCGCTCGCCTCGTCGGGCTCGACGAGCACCTCCGCACCGGTCACCGCGATCGGATGGCAGAACGGCAACAGATCGGGCGTCCGCTTGACGCCCATCACGCCGGCGATCCGAGCGGCCTCGAGCGGGTTCCCCTTCGGCGTGCCGGCGACCAGCTGCGCGCAGGCCTCGCGCGTCATCGAGACGATGCATTCGGCGACGGCCTCGCGGTCGGTGGCTCGCTTGTCACCGACCTCGACGATGCGCGCCACGGGCTCTCGCTCCGTCGACATCTAGTCCTCCATCGAACGGAACAGGATGACCTTCACCTGGCTCCCGCCGTGCGCGGTCTGGGTGCCCGGCGGGACGATCGCGAGGCCGTTCGCCTTCGCGACGGTGGCGATCAGGTTCGAGCCGCGGCCGCCGGTCGGCGCGGCCACCCAGCCGTCCTTGGTCCGGCGAACACGCACGCGCGCGAACTGCGTCTTCCCGATCGGCCCGGTGACGTCCTCCTCGAGCCTGGCGGTCACCTCGGGCCGGAAGAGGTGCCGGCGGCCCATCATCTTCATGAGCGCCGGCCGGATGAAGGTCTCGAAGCTGACGAACACGCTCACCGGGTTGCCCGGCAGGCCGAAGTAGGGCTTGCCCTCGATCCTGCCGAACCCCTGGGGCATCCCTGGCTGCATCGCGACCCGATAGAAGTCGACCTCCCCCCGGCGGAAGAACGCGGCCTTGACGACGTCCCGCTCCCCGACCGACACCCCGCCCGATGAGATGAACGCGTCGGCCTGCGTGAGGTGGGAGAACACGACCTCCTTGAACGCGTTGACGTCGTCCGGAACGATGCCGGCGATCGTCGGCACCGCGCCGGCCTCGCGCAGCGCCGCGAACAGGGTGTACGCGTTCGAATCGCGGACCTGACCGTAGTCGGGGTTCCGCGACGGCGGGATCAGCTCGTCCCCGGTCGAGAGCACGACGACACGGGGGCGTGGGTGTACCAGCGGATGCGCGAAGCCGGCGGTCGCGAGCAGCCCCAGCTCGGGCGCCTGGAGGCGGCGCCCCGCCTGCACGAGCGTCTCGCCGGCTCGAACGTCCTCGCCGCTCGGGCGGATGTGCTTGCCCCCGACCGACGGGGCGAGGACGCGCACGTGGCCGCCCGCGACCTCGCAGGTCTCGATCGGCGCGATCGTGTCGGCGCCCGCCGGGACGGGCGCGCCGGTCGCGATCGCGAACGCCTCGCCGCCGCCCACGGTGCCCTCGGGTCGCTCCCCGATCATGGCGCGACCGACGATGCGGAGCTCGACCGGTGCGGTCGTCGTCGCCGAGGCGATCTCCGAGGATCGCACCGCGAACCCGTCCATCGCCGAGGAGGCGAAATCGGGGATGTTGCGCTCGGCGACGAGGCTCTCGGCCAGCACGCAGCCGTAGGCCTCGGTCAGCGGGAGCGCGAGCGGTTGCAGCGGCTTGATCGTCGACAGGACGCGCTCTCGGGCCTCGTCGACCGGGACGAGCCCCTCGCCGCTGTCGTGATCGTGGACGTGATCGGGCGTCGCCATCCGGGCCAGTCTATCGGCGGGCCCCCGGGAGACAGATCAGGAGTGCCGAGAAGACGCCGGGTTCAGATCAGCTTCTTGCGCTCGACGAACTCGGTGAGCCAGTCACGGAAGTCCTTGCCGATGTCGTCGCGGCCGATCGCCAGCTCGATGGTGGCCTTCAGGTAGTCGAGCTTGTTGCCGACGTCGAAGCGCCCGCCCTCGAACACGAAGGCGTAGACGGCCTGCTCCTGGGCGAGCAGGTTGATCGCGTCCGTGAGCTGCAGCTCGCCGCCGACGCCCGGCTGTGTCCGCCGCAGGCAATCGAAGATCTCGGGCGTCAGGACGTACCGGCCGATGGCGGCCAGGTTCGACGGCGCCTCCTCGGGCGCGGGCTTCTCGACGATCGAGCGCACGCGTGCCAGGTGCTCGTTCTCGACGAGCTCGGGCTCGATGCAGCCGTACAGCGAGATCTCGTCCCGGCTCACCTCCATCGCGCCGAGCACGCTCCGCCCGTACTTCTCGTGCACCCCGAGCATCTCCTGTAGCAGGCGCGTGTGCTCCACGATCAGATCGTCGCCGAGCAGCACCGCGAACGGCTCGCTGCCGACATGGCCCTCGGCGGCCGCGACCGCGTGGCCGAGCCCGAGGGGGTCCCGCTGGCGGATGTAGTGGATCGACGCCATG
>DASUMC010000077.1:0-2676 GCA_036277855.1 Actinomycetota bacterium | reverse complement strand
CGGGATCTCGGCGACATCGAGGTCGTAGACCGACTGGAACTCGGCGAGCTGCGTCTTGGCCGTACCGGTCATGCCCGCGAGCTTCTCGTACATCTTGAAGTAGTTCTGGATCGTGATCGTCGCGAGGGTCTGGTTCTCCTCCTTGATCCGAACGCCCTCCTTCGCCTCGATCGCCTGGTGGAGCCCCTCCGAGTAGCGCCGGCCCTCGAGCACGCGGCCCGTGAACTCGTCGACGATCTTCACCTCGCCACCCGTCACCAGGTACTCGACATCGCGGTGGTAGTGCTCCTTCGCACGCAACGCGTTCTGGAGGTGGTGCACGAGCGGCGTGTGCACGTGCTCGTACAGGTTGTCGAGGCCGAGTGCCTCCTCCACCTTCGCGACGCCGGCCTCGGTCACGGCGATCGTCTTCTTCGCCTCGTCGACCTCGTAGTCGTCGTCCCGCCGCAGCCGGGGCGCGAGCCGCGCGAACGTCTGGTACCACTTCGCGCTGTCGGCCACCATGCCGCTGATGATCAGCGGCGTCCGAGCCTCGTCGATCAGGATCGAGTCGACCTCGTCCACGATCGCGTAGGCGTGGCCGCGCTGCACCATGTCCTCCGGGCGCATCGCCATGTTGTCGCGAAGGTAGTCGAACCCGAACTCGTTGTTGGTCCCGTAGGTGATGTCGGCCGCGTACGCCGGGCGGCGTTCGGACGGCGACATCTGGGACTGGATCAGCCCCACCGTGACGCCGAGCGCCCGGTAGATCGGCCCCATCCACTCCGAGTCGCGTTTGGCCAGGTAGTCGTTGACCGTGACGACGTGCACGCCGTCGGCGAGGGAGTTCAGGTACGCCGCCATGGTCGAGGTCAGGGTCTTGCCCTCACCGGTCTTCATCTCGGCGATGTTGCCCTGGTGCAGCGCGATCGCGCCCATCACCTGGACGTCGAAGTGCCGCTGCCCGATCGTCCGCCTCGCGGCCTCCCGGACGCACGCGAACGCCTCGGGCAGCAGGTCGTCGAGGGTCTCCCCCGACTCGAGCCGCTGGCGGAACTCGGCCGTCTTGGCCGCGAGCTCGGCGTCGGACAGGTCCTCGACCTCGGGCTCGTACGTGTTGACCAGCCCGGCTGTCTGTCCGAGCTGCTTCTTCTTGCGGCCTTCGCCGAACTGCCCGAGCTTCTCGATGACCATGCTTCGCCTCGGCGTGGGGGGGTTTGGAACCCCTATGGTACCGGAGGTCTCGAACCTGACGGCGCTAGGTGATCTCGATCATCTTCTCGCGCACGGCATACACGACCGCCTCCATCCGCGAGTGGAGGTGGAGCTTCTCCAGGATGTTGCGGATGTGGTTCTTCACCGTGTTCTCGGAGATGAACAGCTTCCCGGCGATGTCCCGGTTGTTCAGCCCCTGGGCCACGAGCCGCAGCACCTCCATCTCACGGTCGGTGAGCTTGGGTGCCGGCATCTGGGGCTTCTGGTCCGAGGACCTGCTCATCGCCGCGAACTCTGTCAGCAGCTTGCTCGCCATCGACGGACTGATCCGGGACTGCCCCGCCCACACCGAACGGATCGCGTCGGCGACCTCCTCGATGGGGATCTCCTTCAGCAGGTAGCCGGAGGCGCCTGCCTTGATCGCCTCGTACAGGTCCGCCTCGTCGTCGCTGATCGTGAGCATCAGGATCTTGACGTGCGGCAGCGAGTCCTTGATCTCGCCGGCGGCCTCGATCCCCGAGCGCTTCGGCATGCGGACGTCCATCAGGATCACGTCGGGCATGAGCTCCTGGGCGCGCACGACCACCTCGGCCCCATCCGACGCCTCGCCGACGAGCTCGAGATCGGGCTCCTCGTCGAGCACCATCTTCAGCCCCCGCCGGAACAGGGCGTGGTCATCGCACACGAGCACCCGGAGCTTCTCAGAGCCGGTGTCGCCCGTGCCGGTGTCGGCGATGCCGGTTTCCGCCTTGCCGGTGTCGGCCTTGTCGGTCACTCCGCGCTCCTGACCTCTGGCTCGGCGATCCCGCCGGGCGGCTGGCCCGGATTTTACGCGACCGGCACCGGCGTTCCGCCAAGCCAGCCGACGTTCGTGGTGGTCTCGGATCTGGCGTTCGAGCCGCTCCACCACCACGTCGAGCGCCGATTCCACGTCCTTGGCCTCGGCGTGGGCACGGTAGGACTTGCGAGGCGCCGCGGCGACCGCCTCCACACGGTGGATGCCGCCACGCCGCGGGTTCTTCTCCGCGATCACCTCGACCTCGAGACGAGTGATGCGGGGCTCGATCCGCTCGAGCCTGCCGAGCTTGTGCTCGGTCACCTGCCGGAGGCGCGGGGCCACGCGTTCCCCCCGACCTATGAGGACGAACTCCATCTGCTTCCCCTGGCCGCTCGGCGGGCCCGTTCCTCGCTCCGCCCACTGGAAACGTACCCCGAGTTCGACCCTCTGCGCTCGGGGCCCGAGCGAAGAGAGGCTCGCGTCCGGCTGACCTGGTCTTTGGCCCCACATCCGCCTGCGGGGATGATCGCCGACCATCGGCCGGCTTCGCATCCTCTCCCGCCGAGGTCTCCCCCACGGGGCAGGACTTACATCTAAACCGCGCCATGCTCACCGACCAAGGGTCGGCTTACGTGGGTCGCTTCGCCCGCGGCTGGCATCGACTGCCGGGGATCCGTTCCCCGGGGCAACCACAGACCCGGACG
>DASUMC010000076.1:0-5288 GCA_036277855.1 Actinomycetota bacterium | reverse complement strand
CGAACGGTACGGCTGCATCCTGTTCGATCTCGACGGCGTCCTGTACCGGGGGGAGGACGCGGTGCCCCAGGCGCCGCCCACGATGGCCGAGCTCCGGCGACGCGGCGTCCGCCCCGTCTTCCTGACCAACAACTCCTCCCGGACGCCACGCCAGGTGGCCGACAAGCTGCGGGCGATCGGGATCGAGGCGGACCCGGCCGAGGTCGTCACCTCCGCGCTCGCGACCGCCGAGCTGCTCGCGGTGACAGGAGGGGGACGTGCGTTCGTGATCGGCCAGGACGGCGTTCGCGAGGCGTTGACCGACGCCGGCATCCGGATCCTCGAGGGGGAGCCGGAGGAGGCCGATCTGGTCGTGGTCGGTTTCGATGGCGACGCCACGTACAGGTCGCTCAAGCGCGCCTCGCTGCTGGTCCAGCGCGGGGCGCGTCTGATCGCGACGAACGCGGACGGGTCGTACCCCGCCGCCGACGGGCTCTGGCCGGGTGCCGGCGCGCTCCTGTCCGTCATCACGACGACGACGGGCGCCGAGCCCGAGATCGTTGGCAAGCCGTTCCCCCCACTGTTCGAGGCCGGTCGCCGGCGAGGGGGAGGCGGCAAACCGCTCGTCGTCGGGGACCGACTCGACACGGACATCGAGGGGGCGGCGCGCCTGGGGTGGGACACGATGCTCGTGCTCACGGGCGTCTCGAGCCGCGAGGACGTGGAGCGCACGGGTATCCGAGCCACGGTGATCGCGGAGGACGTCTCCGCGCTGCTCGAGGACCCTGGAGAGGCGGGCGGCCTCGGCGCTATCCTGGGTCGTGGCGCCGGAAGGGGCGCCCCTGTGACCGAACATCCGGGATCGAGCAACGAAGGAGTGATCGAGATGGCGGTTGGACTGGAACAGGTCCGCCAGTACATGGAGGCGGCGATCGGGAAGCTGTCGCCCGCCAAGGCCCAGGAGCTCGCGAAGTCGCTGACCAAGAGCAAGGGCCAGGGGCGCGACCAGGTGAGCAAGGCCGCGAAGGACCTGCTGGCGTGGTCGAACAAGAACAAGGAACGTCTGACCTCGATGGTGCAGACCGAGGTCAAGTCGCAGCTGAAGACGATCGGCGTGGCGTCTCGCGACGAGGTGGATGCGCTGCGAAAGCGCGTGCGCGAGCTGGAGCGCGAGCAGGGCAAGAAGTCCACTCGCAAGCGGTCGACGGCAAAGCGGTCCACGGCCAAGCGGTCCACGGCGAAGCGCGCCGCGTCGGGTCCTCCAAGCGAGCAGGTCTGACGCCGGGCGCCGTGGCGCGCCGGCGACTCGACGCCGAGCTCGTACGCCGCGGCCTCGTCGCCACCCGCGGCCAGGCGCAGAGCGCCGTGCGCGATGGGTTGGTCCTGGTCTCGGGGCGGTCGGCGAGCAAGCCCTCCACCCTGGTGGACACCGCCGAGCCGCTCGAGCTCGTGGGGGAGCCCCGACGCTTCGCCTCTCGCGCGGGCGAGAAGCTGGAGGCCGCGCTCGAACGGTTCGAGATCGACGTGCGGGGTCGCGATGGCCTGGACGCGGGGGCGTCCACCGGCGGCTTCACGGACTGCCTGCTCCGTCGAGGCGCGGCGCACGTCGTGGCGGTCGACGTCGGCTACGGGCAGCTCGCCTGGTCGCTGCGAACCGACGAGCGCGTCACGGTCCTGGATCGGACCAACGTGCGCGACCTGCGGCCCGAGGACCTGCCGTACGCTCCCGGGATCGTGGTCGCCGATCTGTCCTTCATCTCGCTCGGCCTCGCGATCCCGGCGCTCGTCGGGATCGCGGCGGGCGACGCCGACCTGGTCCTGCTGGTCAAGCCGCAGTTCGAGGTCGGTCGCGAACGGGTGGGTTCGGGCGGCGTCGTCCGCGACCCGGACGCCTGGCGCGACGCGATCCTCGGCGTCGCGGACGCCGGCTCCGAGCACGGGCTCTCGCCGATCGCGGTGATGGCCTCGCCGCTTCCGGGGCCGGCCGGCAACATCGAGTTCCCGCTGCATGCGACGGTGGGCTCGGCCGCGACCGTCGTCCTCGACGTGGAGGGCGCACTGGAGGAGGCCCGCGCGATCGCGGGGGTTCCCTCGTGACGTCCTCCGGCGAGGGGAGCGTTGGCTTGAAGGCCGCGGGGTTCGTCGTCCACCCCGCTCGCCCGGCCGCGGCCGAGGCCGCGCGCGCGATCGGCGCGTGGCTCGAGGAGCGCGGGGTCCGCACCCGCACGATCCCGGGCGACGACGCCGAGGACGAAGAGGCGGCGCGGGCGTTCACCCGCGGCCTCGATCTCGTGCTGTCGGTGGGCGGCGACGGCACGTTCCTGCGGGCGGCGAGGGTCGCCTCCGTGTCGGGGATCCCGGTGCTGGGCGTCAAGGTGGGCCGGATGGGCTTCCTCACCGAGGTCGAGCCCGAGCAGGCCACACAGGTGCTCGAACGGATGCTGGACGGCTCGGCCCGGATCGAGGAGCGACTCGCGGTCGTCGCCGAGGGCTCCTCGTTCGAGCCGCAGTGGGCGCTCAACGAGGTCATCGTCGAGAAGAGCGCCCGGCACCGGCTGATCCGGCTCGCGGTGTTCGTGGACGACGCGTACGTGACCACGTTCTCCGCCGACGGGGTGATCTCGGCGACGCCGACCGGTTCGACCGCGTACTCGTTCAGCGCCGGGGGTCCCATCGTCTCGCCGTCCGTCCCCTGCATCGTCGTGACGCCGATCGCGGCCCACATGGTGTTCGACCGGTCGCTGGTGCTCGCGCCCGACCAGCGCGTGCGGCTCGAGGTGTTGGGGGAGGAACCGGGGTTGCTCTCGGCGGACGGCCGGCACAGCCTCGAGCTCCCGGTCGGCTCCACGGTCCGGATCGAACGCGCCCCGACGCCCGCGCGGTTCGTTCGGCGCGAGGACGCGCCGTCGTTCCACGACCTCGTCCGCGACAAGTTCGACCTCCCCGGGAACGTCGGCGGAGCGGTCTAGGATCGCTGGGTGCTCCGCGAGCTCCACATCAGCGGTCTCGGCGTGATCGACGACCTCGACCTCGAGCTGCATCCGGGACTGAACGTCCTCACCGGCGAGACCGGAACCGGCAAGACGATGGTGACGGTCGGGCTGCAGCTCGCGCTCGGCCGGCGCGGGGGTGCGACGCTCGTTCGAGCCGGCGCGCCGGCGGCGAAGGTGCAGGCGCGGTTCGATGCGCCGCCTGCGGCGGTGAGCGCGGGCTGGGCCGAGGACGGCGAGGTCCTGCTCGCGCGGACGGTCACGGCCGAGGGACGGAGCACCGCACGCGTGAGCGGGCAGCTCGCTCCGGTCTCCGCGCTGGCGGAGCTGGCCGGTGAGCTCGTCGAGGTCCACGGCCAACACGAAGGCCAGCGGTTGTTGTCCACGATCGCGCAGACGCGGTTCCTCGACCGCTACGCCGGAGCCGAGCACCTCGAAGCCGTCGAGGCCCTCGGCGTCGAGCACGGACGCCTCCGCGACGAGAGGGCCGCCCTGGCCGAGCTCGACGAGCGCGAACGCGACCGCGAGCGCCAGATGGACCTGCTCGCCTACCAGGTCCGCGAGATCGAGGTCGCGTCGCCGCGGCCGGGCGAGACCGAGGAGCTGAAGCTCGAGGCCGCCAGGCTCGACCACGCCGGCCGGCTGCTCGAGCGGGCCTCGTCGGCCGAGCGTGCGCTCGGGGCCGAGGAGGGCGCGGCCGATGCCCTCGGGTCCGCGTCCGCCGAGCTCCGGGTGGCGGGCGAGGTCGACCCGGCGGCCGGGGAGCTCGCGGTGCGGGCGTTCGAGCTGAGCGCCGCTACCACCGAGCTCGCGGTGGAGGTTCGCACCTACCGCGAGCGGATCGAGCTCGACCCCGCGAGGCAGCAAGAGGTCCGCGAACGGATCGGCGCGCTCGAAGCGCTCCAGCGCAAGTACGGCAGGGGCGAGGCGGAGGTGCTTGCCTTCCTCGATCGGGCACGGGAGAGCCTCGAGGCGCTCGCGGGCGTCGAGCAGGAGCGAGAGCGCGCCGCGGCGCGGGTCGCCGAACGGACCGAGCGCGTGGCCGAGCTGGCCACGGCGGTCTCGGACGGTCGCGGCACCGCGGCGCCCGAGCTCACGCGGGCGCTCCGAGGGGAGCTCGGCGAGCTCGGGATGGAGGGGGCCTCGATCGAGGTGACCCTGGTCCCGAACCCGGAGCTCGGCTCGGGCGGGGCCGAGCACGCGGCCTTCGTCTTCTCCGGCGCGCCCGAGCAGCCATCGCAACCGCTCGCGAAGGTCGCATCGGGCGGCGAGCTCTCGCGCACGATGCTCGGGTGCAGGAGCGTGCTCGTCGACCTGGACGACGTGCCGACGCTGATCTTCGACGAGGTGGATGCGGGGATCGGGGGACTGGCCGGGGTCGCCGTCGGGCGGCGCCTCGCGAACCTCGCGCTCTCGCGGCAGGTCGTCGTGGTGACCCACCTGCCGCAGATCGCATCGTTCGCGGACCGGCACATCCGCGTCCGCAAGGAGGGCGGGACGGCCACGGTCGAGGTGCTGGGCGACGCCGAGAGGGTCGAGGAGCTCTCGAGGATGCTGGCCGGACTGCCCGGGAGCGACGCCGCCGCCGCCCACGCCGAGGAGCTGCTGTCCGAGGCCGGCCGCACGCCCAGGCCGTCCCCCTAGCCCACCGACGGTCGCCGGGCGCCACCTTCGGGGACTCCGCTACCCTTTCAGCACGAGGAGCCGCCCCTGGTCACCGGCTCCGACCGGCCGAAACGCCCGTCGGCCGCCCACGTTCAGGCAACGAGGTCGAAGGATCAAGGAGGCGCCCACGTTCGGAACCAAGCCGCGGACCCTGCTCCGGCGGCCGCTTCGGCGGCCGAAGCCCCAGGGCGGCCTCGCTCGCGTCGACGCGAGGACCAAACGCTTGGTCCAGCGCGTCGCGCCGGGGGAGATCGCGGTGATCGACCACGAGGACCTCGACGGGGTCTCGGCCGAGGCGCTGGTCACCGCCGAGGTCGGCGGCGTGGTGAACGCGGCCCGTTCGATCAGCGGCCGGTACCCCAACATGGGGCCGATCCGACTGCTCGAGGCGGGCATCCCGCTGGTCGACACGGTCGGCGCGCTGCTGCTCCAAAAGGTCCGTGAGGGCGAGGAGCTCCGCCTGGACGGGGACCGCGTCTACGCCGGCGATCGCCTGGTCGGGGTGGGGATCCGGCAGAGCACGGCCACGATCCGTGCGTCGATGGGGGAGGCGCAGCTCCGGCTGGCCGACCGGTTCGAGTCGTTCGCGCGCAACACGGTCGACTACATGCAGCGCGAGCACGACCTGCTGTTCGGCGGCTCGGGTCTGCCGCC
>DASUMC010000075.1:0-6670 GCA_036277855.1 Actinomycetota bacterium | reverse complement strand
CCTGATCGTGGCCACGAGCGGGACTGGCGGGGCGCCGAAGCTCGTCCAGTTCGACCGCCGGGCGATCAACGCGGCGGTCGCGGCCTCGGCGTCGGCGCTCGGAGCCTCCGACGGGGACCGCTGGCTCTGCTGTCTCCCGCTCGCGCACGTCGGAGGTCTGCTGGTGCTGCTGCGGGGGGTCCTGCTCGGCGCGCCGGTGACGATCCACCAAAGGTTCGACGCCGCCGCGGTCGCGGCCGAGCGGGGTTCGGCCTTCACCTCCCTGGTCCCGACGATGCTCGGCCGGCTGGTCGCCGCCGACGCCCGGCTGTCGGCATTCCGGGCGATCCTGGTCGGCGGGGCTCACCTGTCCCCCGCCCTGCGCGCGAACGCGGAACGCGGCGGCGCGAACGTCGTCGAGACCTACGGCCTCACGGAGACGTGCGGTGGCGTCGTGTACGACGGCGCACCGCTTCCGGGGACCGAGATGCGGATCGACCACCGGGGCGGCGTCGAGCTCCGGGGACCGACGCTGATGCGCGGCTACCGGTTCGATCCACGGGCCACGGCGGCCGCGTTCACCGAGGACGGCTGGCTGCGGTCCGGCGACGCGGGCGAGATCGACGGCGAGGGTCGCCTCCACGTCGTGGGTCGGTTCGACGACCTGATCAACACCGGGGGGGAGAAGGTCTGGCCGGACGAGGTCGAGGCGGTGCTCAGGGAGCACCCCGCGATCCGAGACGTGGCCGCGGGCGGGCGCCCGGATCCGGAGTGGGGCCAGCGCGTCGCCGTCTGGGTCGTCCCGGCCGATCCCTCCGACCCCCCGTCGCTGGACGAGCTGCGGGCGTTCGTCGCGCGCACGCTCCCCCGCCACGCGGCGCCGCGCGAGCTCACGCTGGCGGAGCGGCTTCCGAGAACCGCGTCGGGCAAGCTCCGGCGTGCTGCATTGCCGCGGGAGTGAACGGGAATAGGCTGCGGTTATCCTCGGTGGAGGAGCAGGTCCGTATGGTCGACGAACGCAGCACGGTCATCTTGGGGTCGGGGCCGGCCGGGTACACGGCCGCGCTGTATGCCGCCCGGGCGAACCTTCGCCCCGTGCTGATCAAGGGCCTCGAGGCCGGCGGGCAGCTGATGTTGACCACGGACGTCGAGAACTACCCGGGCTTCCCCGACGGCATCCTCGGACCCGAGATGATGGACGCGTTCGAGAAGCAGGCGGCGCGGTTCGAGACCGAGATCGTGGCCCAGACCGTCACGCGGGTGGACCTGTCCGAGAGCCCCTTCGGCGTGTGGGCCGGCGACCTCGAGTGGCGTGCCCAGACGCTGATCCTGGCGACGGGCGCGAGCGCGCGATGGCTCGGCGTCCCCGGCGAGGAGACCCTTCGAGGGCGCGGCGTGAGCGCCTGCGCCACGTGCGACGGGTTCTTCTTCCGCGATCGCGAACTCGTCGTGGTGGGCGGTGGCGACACCGCGATGGAGGAGGCGACGTTCCTCACGAAGTTCGCGAGCTCGGTCACGATCGTGCATCGTCGCGACGAGTTCCGCGCGTCGAAGATCATGCAGGAGCGGGTGCTGTCGAACCCGAAGATCCGCGTGATCTGGGACGGCGTGGTCGAGGAGATCCTCGGCGACGGCGCGGTGACCGGCGTGCGCCTGCGCAACGTTCGGACGGACGAGGCGAGCGAGCTGCCGACCGGCGGCGTGTTCGTCGCGATCGGGCACACGCCGAACACGGACCTCGTCAAGGGACAGCTCGAGCTCACGGACGCCGGCTACGTCGTCGTCCAGGAGCCGACCACACGGACGAGCGTCCCCGGTGTGTTCGCGGCCGGTGACGTCACCGACCTGATCTACCGTCAGGCGGTCACGGCGGCCGGCCAGGGATGCAAGGCGGCGATCGACGCGGAGCGGTACCTGGAAGAGCGAGCGCACGGAACGGGTTGAACGGGACGACGACGGAGCTTTCGAAAGGATGGATGAGACGTGGCGATGATGGGAGACGTGACGGACGCCGATTTCGAGGAGCGGGTGCTCGGCTCGGACGGCGTGGTGCTCGTGGACTTCTGGGCCGAGTGGTGCGTCCCCTGCCACATGGTCTCGCCGGTGGTCGAGGAGATCGGTCGGGACAAGGGCGAGGCGCTGCAGGTGGCCAAGCTGAACATCGACGACAACCCCGACGTCACACGACGCTTCGGGGTCATGAGTATCCCGACGCTGATGCTGTTCAAGGGCGGCGAGGAGGTCGCTCGCGTCGTGGGCGCCCGAGGAAAGGACGCGCTGCTCAAGGAGATCGACCCGCACGTTCCCGCCGCCAGTTAACGCGGCGCCCCTCCGGTTGCCGGACGGCCTCGGTTCCACGGAGACTCGGATCGTGGACCTCATTCGAACAGGGTCGCGAGGCGAGGACGTGCGCGACGTGCAGCACCGGCTGCTCGGTGCGGGGCTGCGCATCGATCCCGACGAGCTCGACGGGACGTTCGGCGGCTCGACCGAGGCGGCCGTCCGTGCGTTCCAGCTGACTCGCGGGCTCCCGCCGGACGGGATCATGGGCCCCGACACCTGGGGCCAGCTCGTGGAGGCCGGCTACCGGCTCGGGGACCGCACCCTGTATCTGCGCTCGCCGGCGTTCCGAGGGGACGACGTGCGGGAGCTCCAGCGGATGCTGAACGCCCTCGGCTTCGACGCCGGCAAGGAGGACGGGATCTTCGGGCCGCGTACCGATCGCGGGGCGCGCGAGTTCCAACGCAACGTCGCGTCCCGCGTGGACGGCATCGTCGGGCTCGACACGGTGCACGCGATCAGCCGCTACCGGCCGCCCGTCGACGCGCCGAGCCGCGCCGTGGTCCGCGAGGGCGAGGCGGCGCGCGGGCCGGGGCTGGCGCTCGCCGGATCGACCATCGCGATCGACCCCGACCGCATCGACGCCGACGAGCTCGACCTCGCGCTCGCGATCGCGTCGGAGCTCGCGGAGGAGCTCGGGCGGCTCGGTGCGCGTCCACTCTTGCTGCGCAAGGGTTCCGAGCCGACCCCGGTCGACGAACGCATCCGCCGCGCGAATGCCGGCAGCGCCGCGGCCCTGATCTCGATCGCGGTCGGTTCGGGTGAGCAGGCGGAACGCGGACCGGCGTGCTTCCACTACGGGACGCCGAGGACGCACTCCCCCATGGGACGCAGACTCGCGGCGTCGATCCAGCACGCGCTCGTCCGCCGCCTCGGTCTGCCCGATGGCGGGCTCCACCCACGCTCGATCGCGATCCTTCGCGAGACCCGCATGCCGGCGGCGCGCGTCGAGCCGGCCGTCGCGCTCGACGAGCTCGACGCGTCCCGCATCGCGGATGCGGCGTTCGCGGGCGACGTGGCACGCGCCATCGCCGAGGGGATCACCGCCTTCTCGCGACCCGCGCCCGCGGATCTCGCGCGCTCGACCTAGCCCGACCGCGCATCCTCGCCACGTCGGCCGGGGGCCCGACGAGCGAGCGCGAGCAGCACGAGCCCGAGCGCGAACCCGAGCGCGAGCGCCTTCCCGGCCCGCCGGAGCTCGTCGTCGGAGGGAGCTTCCATGGGATGGGTATCGTACGGCGGTGGGATCGCTCGGCTGCAGCCTGATGCTGGAAGGTCAGGAGGGCGTCACCTGGTCGCAGTGGCTCGCGATCGCGCGCACGTGCGAGCGGCTCGGGTTCGACGGTCTCCTCACGTCTGATCATTACCTGTCGGTCGTGAACGCGGAAGAGCCGGGCTCGAGCGACGCCTGGACGCTCCTCGGGGCCCTCGCGGCGAGCACCGAGCGCCTCCGGCTCGGCACGATGGTGTCACCCGTGACGTTCCGCCTCCCGGCGGTGCTCGCGAAGGCCTCGACGACGGTGGATCGGATCTCGGGCGGTCGGGTGCAGCTCGGCATGGGCGCGGGATGGTGGGAGCTGGAACATCGGTCGCACGGGATCCCCTTCCCCCCTACATCGGAGCGGTTCGAGATGCTCGAGGAGCAGCTCGAGATCGTGCACGGCCTGTGGTCCGAGGAGGTCTTCTCGTTCGAGGGGCGCTACTACGCGCTCGAGGAGTGCCGGTTCCTGCCCAAGCCCGTCCAGCGGCCCCATCCTCCGATCGTGCTGGGGGGCAAGGGCGGACCGAGGCTGGCGCGCCTCGTCGCGCGTTGGGCCGACGAGTTCAACCGCGTCGGCGGGACGCCGGACGAGCTGCGCGCGTCGATCGAGCGAGTGACCGACGCGCTCGACCGCCAGGGTCGGGACCGCGCGAGCGTCGCGATGTCGTTCATGACGTGGGTCTTCGTCGGCCGGACCGACCACGAGTGGCGAGACCGCGCCGATCGCGCCCGACGGATGGACCCGACCGCCGGATCGCTGGAGGATTACCTCGCGGACATCTCGCGCGACTGCATCGTCGGGACGGTCGAGCAAGCGGTCGATCGGATGAACGAGTACGCGGCCGCGGGCGTCCAACGGTTCGTCCTGAACCACGAGCTGTTCGACGATCTCGAGCAGATCGAGCTCCTGGCCGAGGAGATCATGCCCAAGGTCGGCGCGTAGCTGCGGCGTGAGGCGTCAATGGCTGCCGGAAACCTTTGCAGCGCAACGCTCTAACGTGACGCCGACTACTCCGGGGCTCGTCCCGGACCCGAGCCGATGATCTCCGAGACGATGCGCTCGAGATCGTCGGCCGAGCCGAACTCCACGACGATCTTGCCGCGCCGCTTGCTCATCTGGATCGTGACCCTCGTGGCGAGCTGTTCGGAGAGCAGCTCCTCCACCTCGGCGAGCGGGTTCTCCTGCGGCTCCGGCACCGCGGCCAGCTGGGCCGGCCGCTCCGCGTGCGACGGATGGTCGATGTAGTTGCGGACGAGCTCCTCGACCTCCCGCACGGACACGTCCTCGGCGGCGATGCGGACGGCGAGCGTCTGCTGCGCCTCGGCGTCACCGAGCGAGAGCAGCGCGCGACCGTGACCGGCCTGGATCCTCCCCTCGGCCAGGAGCTGCTGCACTTCCGTCGGAAGCTGCAGGAGACGGATCGTGTTCGCGATGTGTGACCGCGACATACCCAAGCGCTCCGCGAGGGTCTCCTGCTTGAGCCCGAGCTCCTCCAGGAGCTCACGGAAGGCCTCGGCGAGCTCGACCGGGTTGAGGTCCTCCCGGTGGATGTTCTCGATCAGCGCCTCGCGGAGCGACTCCGCGTCGTCGCTGTCCCGGATCACCGCGGGGACGGTCGCGAGACCGGCGAGCTTGGCCGCCCGGAGCCGCCGCTCCCCCGCGATCAGCTCGAAGCCGTTCCCGGCCTTACGCACGACGATCGGCTGCAGGACGCCGACCTCGCGGATCGAGAGCGCGAGCGCCTCCAGCGATTCGTCCTCGAACGTGGTCCTGGGCTGCCGGGGGTTGGGCGCGACCGCCTCGACCGGGATCTCGAGCAGTCCGAACCCCTCCTCGACGGCACCCGGGAGCAACGCCGACAGCCCCCGGCCGAGACCTCCTCGTTTCATCAGGTTCCTCCTCTGCGGAACAGACCGCGCCGGCGCTTCCCGCCGCCCGGATCGGTCGCACCCTCTCGGTCGAACTGCATCTCGTCCTCCGGCTCAGCTTGCGTTCCGTCACCGTTCAGGTCCATCGGCTCCCCGACCGCATCCCTGGACCCCTGGTCGACGGTCGGACTCGACTCGGGGGGAGGGTGTGAGATGCCCTGGCCGCCGGCCGGCGCCTCGACGGTTCCACGCGGCTCGGCGGGAGGCGGCTCAACGGGTCGAGGAGGCTCAACGGGTCGGGGCGGCTCGGCTGCCTCGCCGAGGGATCCCGCCTCGGGCTGGGCCTCGTCCGCCGGCGGTCCGTCCGCAGGCTCGCCGACAGCGTCGTCGGTCGGGGCGGCGTCGGGCTCGACTCCCGGGTCGGGCATGGCGACCAGGTCCTCGTCGGCGACGACGGGGGCGACCGGTTCGGACCGGCTGGGGGCGAGCCGATCCTCGGGGCCGACGAGGGGCCGCGGGGCCCTCCCGGGCGGTGCCTCGGGCCGGGGAATCACGACGCTCGGGACGTCGTCGACGTTCGGGAGTGGGCTCTCGTCGGGGAGACGAGCCGCGACCTCCTGGGCGAGGTCTCGGTAGCTCTCGGCGCCCTTCGAATGCGGGTCGTAGACCGTGATCGGCTGGCCGAAGCCCGGTGCCTCGGAGAGCCGGACCGTCCTGGGGATGATCGTCCGGTACACGCGATCCCCGAAGTAACGGCGGACCTCGGCGACCACCTGTTCCGAGAGCTTGGTCCTGGGGTCGAACATCGTCATCACGATCCCGGTCAGGCGCAGGTCGGTGTTCACGTTTTGCTGCACCAGCCGCACGTTGCGCAGGAGCTGGCCGAGCCCCTCCAGCGCGTAGTACTCGCATTGGATCGGCACGATGAGCTCCTCGGCCGCGGCGAGCGCGTTCACGGTCAGCAGCCCGAGCGAGGGCGGGCAGTCCAGGAACACGAAGTCGTAGGCGTCGTGCTTGAGCGGCTCGATGGCCTTCTTCAGACGCAGCTCGCGCGAGAATTGGCTCACGAGCTCGATCTCAGCCCCGGCGAGGTCGATCGTGGAGGGGATCGCGAACAGGTTGTTGATCGGGGTCGGGACGATCGCGCCCTCGATCGGCGCCTCGTCCGCCAGCACGTCGTACACCGTCACCTCACGCTCTTCGTGACGGATCCCCAGCCCG
>DASUMC010000074.1:0-4495 GCA_036277855.1 Actinomycetota bacterium | reverse complement strand
GACCGATTGCATCCGGCGGGTTGCCTCCATGAGCATCGCGACCTTCTCCTCGAGCGGGATGTTGAACGGGTCCACCTGCATCGGGGAGTGCCAGGTGCCCGTCACGGGTTCGATCGGCGCCAGGACGACCGGCTCCATCGGGAGACGGGCGGCGGCCTTCGCGATCTCGACGGCGAGCCTGGCGGTGCGGTCGATCTCCTCGGGCTCGAGACGGGCGGTGGCGGCGAAGCCCCAGTACCCGTTCACGAGGACCCGGATCCCAAGGCCCTCCGAGGTCGAGCGATCGATCCCCTCCATCTCCTGGTTCCGGACGGTGATCGACTCCGAGTCGTCGGCCACGACGCGGCCGTCGGCGTAGTCCGCACCGGCGGCCGTGGCCGCCTCGACGGCCTGCTTCGCGACGTCGAGCATCCGATCGAACCTCCAGGAGGGGTGACGATTGGGCCGGGAAAGACTACCCCGGGAGGGCGGGAGGTTGCGTTCCGAGGCAGGGGTGGCGTTCTGAGAAGATGCGCGCGGTTCGTCGACGGCCGAGGCCGACGGACGAGCCAGAGGACGAGCCACAGGACGAGCCACAGGACGAGAGGACGTGCGATGACGATCGTGCGGTTCGACGATGCCCCGATGTTCGAGCTGTCCGGCGTTCGGATCCGGGGGTTCGCGTCGCCGGCTCGCGGGGCGACCGAGACGATGACCTACCGGGTCGAGCTCGCCGGCGGGCAGCGCGTCCCCGACCACGCGCACGATCACGAGGAGGTCTCCCAGCTCCTCTCGGGCCGCTGGACCGTGACGATCGACGGCGAGGACTCGGAGCTGCGGCCCGGCGATACAGCGGTGATCCCGGCCGGGGTCGTCCACGCCTCGTGCACGCTCGAGGGGGACGAGGCCGTGATCCTCACCTCGATGCCGGTCGGCACGCTGCTGATCCGGACCGATGGGGAGCGCGTCGCCCCGCCCTGGAGCGAGTGACGGCGTGCCGACCTACGTCTCGAACGTGACCGTGTTCGACGGCCGGACCCTCAGGCAGCGGGCCGGCGTGCTCGTCGCGGACGGTCGCGTCGAGTGGGTCGGTGCGCACGCCCGAGCGACGCGTTCGGCGCGAGCGGCGGACCAGATCGACGGACTCGGCAAGACGCTGACGCCGGGGTTGATCGACTGCCACGTCCATCTGTGCTTCGACGGGAGCGCCGACTTCGCCGGCGAGGCGCGCGAGATGACGACCGACGCAGCCGCGACCGTCAAGGCCGTACGCAACGCGGCCCGGACGCTCGATCACGGCGTGACCACGGTGCGGGACCTGGGAGGGCGCGGCGACTCGGTGATCCAGGTCGCGCGCGGCGTCGAACGCGGCCTGCTCGCCGGTCCGAGGATCCTGGCGGCAGGCCGCGCGCTGACGATCACGGGGGGGCACGGTCACCAGATCGGGTTCGCGCGCGAGGTCGACGGGCCGGAGGGGCTCCGGCGCGCGGTCCGCGAGGAGATCCGGGCCGGCGCGACGGCGATCAAGCTGGTCGCGACGGGCGGCGTGCTCACCCCGGGGATCACCCACGACTTCACGGCGTTCACGCAGGAGGAGCTCGACGCCGCGGTCGACGAGGCGCATTCGTGGAGCCGGGTGGTCGGCGCGCATGCGATCGGGCCCGAGGGGATCGTCCGGGCGATCCGCGCCGGCGTGGACTCGATCGAGCACGGCTCGATGCTCTCCGCCGAGGGCGTCCGACTGATGAAGGAGCGGGGGACGTTCCACGTCCCGACGATCTCGGCGATCAGCGGCATCGTCGACCACGCCGAGGAGGTCCCGGCGTACGCGGTCGAGAAGGCGACCGCGCTCGTCGAGCTCGCCCGCGGGGGGTTCCGTCGCTCGCTGCGGGGCGGCGTCCGGGTCGCGTGCGGGACCGACGCCGGGACGCCGTTCAACCCGCACGGCAACACGCTCGTCGAGATCGTCCGCATGGTCGAGTGGGGCATGACGCCGCTGCAGGCGATGCGCTCGGCGACCTCGAACGCGGCGGCGCTGCTGCGGCTCGCCGATGTCGGCGTGGTGGCGGAGGGTGCCGCGGCGGACCTCGTCTTGTTCGGGTCGAACCCGCTGGAGGACATCCGAGCCGTGCTCGAGCCCGCGCTCGTGATCAAGGGTGGAGAGCTCGTCGGCGGCTCGATGCCCTAAGGAGTCACGCAGGTCTCCGCCCGAGGTTTTGTCACTCCCCGTCCCTAGGCTCCTCGGGACAAGGAGGAGCGGATGACCCAGCTCGGCTACGCGGTGCTCGGGCTCGCGCTCGGCGCGGCGCTCGGGGCGGTGGTGTTCGGGACGTGGCGGAGGTCGGCCTCGACGCCCTCGGCACGGGTGGAGGCACGGCTCGAGGTGCAGGCGGCGGAGCTCCGCCGGCTCGCCGACGCCGCGGCGGCCCGCGAGGGCTCGGCCGAGCACCTGCGCTCGGATCTCGCCGGCGCCCGGCGCGTGCTGGAGGCGCTCGCCGCGCGCGAGAACGAGCGGCGCGAACGCGACGCGGAGTCCTGGGAGATCGTCCGCCGACTCTCGACCGTGCTCGTCGGCAGCGCCTCGAAGGGCCGGGCCGGCGAGAACGTGCTCCGCGAGCACCTCGCCCAGCTTCCGCCCGGCATGCTCGTCACCGATCTGCGCGTGAACGGCCGCGTGGTGGAGTTCGGGCTCCTGCTCCCGGACGGCCGGCGGCTGCCGGTCGACTCCAAGTGGTCCGCGGTGGCCGAGCTCGAGGCGCTCGAGGCCGCCGACGATCCGACCCAGCGAGAGGCGCTCGGGCGCGAGGTCGAGCGCCAGGTGGCGCTCCGGGTGCGGGAGGTCGCGCAGTACCTGGACCCGTCGCTCACCGCGCCGGTCGCGGTCGCCGCCGTGCCCGACGCCGCGTACGAGGTCCTGCGACGGGCGCACGCCGACGCGTTCGCGCGCGGCGTGGTGATCGTGCCGTACTCGACGGCCCTGCCGGTGCTCCTGTTCCTGTACAGCCTCGCGCATCGGTTCGGCGACGCGGACGACGCGCGGTCCGCGCTCGAGGAGGTCGTGTCGGTGCTCGACGCGATGCAGCTCGTCCTCGAGAACAAGGTCGCTCGGGCGGCCACGATGGTCTCCAACGGGGTCGACGAGCTCCGCTCGGGTCTCGGGAAGGCCCGCGGGTCGATCGCCCGCGGCCGAACGGCGGCGGCGGTCGGCGCGGAGCCCGATCTCGCGCTCGTCGACGAGGTGCTGAAGGCCGTGCCGTAAGGCGACGGGTACGCTGCCCGCGATGGACTTCGAGGAGACGCTGGCGACGTTGGGCTTCCATCCGGCGAGCGGCCGGACTCCGAAGGACGTGCAGGTGCTCGTCGCCGAGCCGAACCCGTTCCTGACCTACACCGTGCAGGCGTTCGACGACGGGACGGCGCTGTTCTCGTGGGAGTTCGCGGTGGGCGAGTACCTGCGGACCAAGGGGATCCAGTTCGGCTCGGACGAAACGCTCAATCAGTTCATGTTCCCGCGCGAGGACTCCCGCGGGCCGCAGGAGGGCGAATGGCTCGAAGAGGCGATCGAGCGGGCGCAGGCGCAGCTCGCGTCGATCCGGTTCGATCAGCCCTAGGGATGGAGTCCCGCGTGCGCCGTCGATGCCGGGCCACGATCGCACCCCATGTTCACCGTTGAGGAGCGGGATGCTCTCCGCGAGCGGGTACTCGGGCTCGCGGAGGAGGATGAGCGCGTCGTCGCCGGAGCCCTGGTGGGCTCGCTCGCCGTCGACGGCGCCGACCGCTTCTCCGACCTGGATCTGACCTTCGGCATCGCCGACCATGTGCGGGTCGCCGACGTCCTCGACGACTGGACACGCACGCTGATCGACGAGCTCGACGCGGTGCAGCTCGCCGAGCTCGAGCGCGGTCCGACCACCTACCGTGTGTTCCTGCTGCCGGATGCCCTGCAGTTGGACCTCTCGATGACGCCGGCGGCTCGGTTCCGTCCGGCCGGGCCGCGATTCCGGCTCCTGTTCGGCGAGACGACCGCGAGCGAGTCCGAGGCTCCCGCGCCGCCGGTCCCAGGGGACCTCTTCATCTCCACGCCTGCGGTCGCGGGGGACATCTTCGGGTGGGGCGTCATCTACGCGCTCCACGCCCGCGCGTGTATCCAGCGCGGGCGTGGCTGGCAGGCGGAGCATTACGTCGGCGCCGTGCGCGACCACGCGCTCTCGCTCGCCTGCCTCCGCGAGGGGCGGCCTGCTGTCCAGGCGCGCGGCTACGACGACCTTTCCGCCGAGACCCTCGCTCGATTCGAGGATGCCCACGTCGGCGCCGTCGAACCCGGGGCACTCCGGGCGGCGCTCGCCGCCTCCGTGCTCGCGCTCATGCGCGAGGGCTCGGAGGCCAGTCTCACGAACGCTCAGGTCGTCGCCGAGCGACTCGCCGAGCTTGGCTGACGTTCGCTTCCGGTCCGCGGTCAGTCGACCCGCTTCTCGTACACGTCCCAGGCGCGCACGGTGCGCATACCGACGCCAAC
>DASUMC010000073.1:0-2019 GCA_036277855.1 Actinomycetota bacterium | reverse complement strand
ACCGGTAGTCGCTCAGCTCCCCGATCCGGCCCGGGACGTCGGGCGGGAGCGCGTCGAGGAACGCCTCTCGCATCCGCGCGTCGTCCTCGGCCCTGAACGAGAGCGTCGAGCGCTCACGATCGACGATGTCGTCGAGCCGATCGCGGAGCTCCTCGAGTGGGCCGGCGAGGTCGAGGTTCCCCTGCTCCCGGGCGCGCCGTTCGCGGAGTCGCGCGCGGAGGGCGTCCAGCCCGTCGAAGCTCCCCCGCATCCCGCGGCGCATCAGCCGCGAGAGCGCGCCCTCGATCCCCAGACCCGACAGCGCGTCGTCGGACAGCTCCTCGAGCAGCTCGCCCGCGGACAGCTCGGGCCCGAACGGATCCTGCGTGTCGTCCCAGCGCGAGTAGCGGGCCTGCACCCGACCAGCCTACGCCGGGGCCGGGGGAACGTTGCCTCCGCTTCAGCCGATGCCGAGCCCGGTGGTGAGCGCCCGTAGGGACAGTCCGAACGAGATGAACGACGCCATGGCGAACGGGATCCATGGCCTCGCGCGAAACGGCTCGTCCCTCCCAAGCACATGGGCGATCGCGAAGACCACGAGCGGACCGAACCCGTAGACGTAGTGCAGTGCCGTGGTTGGGCGACGGCCGGCGAGCAGCAGGATCACGCCGATCAGCGCCTGCGCGATGGCCACGGTCTGCGCCGCGACGAGCCATCGCCAGAACCAGTCCCCCGCCTCCCTGCGCGAGATCCACAGGACCAGGCCGAAGAGCCACCCGATCGTGAAGATCGCGACGACGAGGTACCCGACGTAGCGGTGGATCTCGGTCACGGCGGCCGAATCCTACGGGCTGCGAGCCGCCGGGCGTCGTTACGCGTCGGGTTCGGCCGACCGGTACCGGCTGCCGCCCGCCCGCGCCTCCAGGTCCTTGTTGAGCCGGCGTGACAGGTGCAGGCCCTCGAGCGCGAACTCCAGCGCGGAGGCCGCGACGCCGGGCGACTCCTCCTCGACGCCGAGACGCTGCAGCAGCTTGGACAACCCGGGGAGCTCGCCGAACTGCGCCAGCAGCTCGCTCGCCGGCAGCAGGTCCCAGGTCTCCGCCTCGAACCCCTGCGCGAACCGCGACAGGATCGGCTGGAAGTCGAACCCCGACAACCGCCGGCGGAACACCTGGAGCTCGGCCGTCTTGAGGGCCCGGGACAGGATCTCCTCCTCGCGGCCCTCCTCGATCGTGTCGAACTCGACCCGCCCGAGACCGGCCTCCACGACGGCCGGGAGGTCGCACACCCGCGGGACGGCCTCGGGCTCGCCGGTCCGGGCCGCCCGCCGGATCGCGGCCGCCGAGAGCGTCTCGAGGTTGCCGATCGAGTACCGGACGCTCACGCCGCTGCGGTGGTTGACGTGGGGCGAACGCCGGAGCTCGGCCGTGAACGCTGCGAGGACCTCCTCGAGGTAGACCGGGACCCGGACGGGGACGTCGCTCTCCCAGGCGCGTGACTCCTGCTCCATGATCGCGATCTCGTCCTCGAGCGACTCCGGGTAGTGCGTCCGTACCTGCGTGCCGAACCGGTCCTTCAGCGGCGAGACGATTCGGCCACGGTGCGTGTAGTCGTCGGGGTTGGCCGTGGCCACGAGCAGGAGGTCGAGCGGGAGCCGGATCCGGTAGCCGCGGATCTGGACGTCGCGCTCCTCCAGGATGTTGAACAGGGCGACCTGGATTCGTTCGGGCAGGTCGGGGAGCTCGTTGATCGCGACGATCCCTCGGTTGGTCCGCGGGATCATCCCGTAGTGGATCGTGAGCTCGTCCGCGAGGTATCTGCCCTCGGCGACCCGGATCGGGTCGACGTCGCCGATCAGATCGGCCACGCTCGTGTCCGGCGTCGCGAGCTTCTCGGCGTATCGGTCCTCGCGGCCGATCCAGCGGATCGGCGCCGCGTCCCCGTCCTCGGCGAGGAGGGCCCGGCAGGCCGCGCAGATCGGGTGGTAGGGGTGGTCGTTCACCTCGCACCCCGCGATCGCCGGCGTCTGCTCGTCCAGGA
>DASUMC010000072.1:0-2023 GCA_036277855.1 Actinomycetota bacterium | reverse complement strand
GCCGGCCGCACCCGCTTTCAGCCGAACAGCTTCATCAACCGCTACGTCTTCCCCGACGGAGAGCTGCACGAACTCGGGAGCGTCGTCTCGACGATGCAGGGCACCGGGTTCGAGGTCCGGCACGTCGAGAGCCTGCGCGAGCACTACGCGCTCACGCTTCGGGCGTGGGTGCGCAACCTCGAGGCCGGCTGGGACGACGCCGTCGCCGAGGTCGGCCCGGGCCGGGCTCGCGTCTGGCGCCTCTACATGGCGGCCTCGGCGCTCAACTTCGAGGCCGGCCGGACGCAGGTCCACCAGGTCCTGGCGGTGCGCTCCGATGGCGGCCGCTCCGGGCTTCCGCTCCGTCCCAGGTTCGAGGAGCGCCCGCTGCAGCGTTGATCGCACCGCGATACCGTCGGCCGGTCCAGTCGACGAGGGAGGGTCCATGCCGGGACCGATCGTCTTCATCAGCCACAACACCGTGAAGGAGGGCAAGCTGGAGGGGTTCAGGGACGCGTTCGCTTCCGTCGCCGAGGCGATGGACGCCGAGAAGCCCGGAACGGTGGTGTTCCTCGCGTTCGCGGGGGACGACGGGTCCGGGGTCAGCGTCGTCCACGTCTTCCCCGACGCCGACGCGATGGGTCAGCACCTGCAGGGTGTGCAGGAACGGATGGGGACGGCCGTCGAGTTCATCCAGACCAAGGGATACGAGATCTACGGAGCGCCGAGCGAGCCGGTGCTCGAGGCGATGCGCGGGTTCGCCGACGCGGAGAACGTTCCGCTACACGTGCAGAGCGATCACGTCGGCGGTTACCTGCGCCCCGGCCGCTGAAAGCCCTCGGTCGGCCTTGGTGGGGACGGGCTCAGCTCGCCAGGTCGCCGGCGATGAGCACGTCGTCACCCGCGACGTGAACGGCCCGGCGCTCGAGCCGGATCGCGCTCGCGATCTCCGTGGTGCCGAGGTCGTTCACCGCGTCGGTCCCGCTCCCCATCACGCGCGGCGCGATCGCCACCACGAGCCGATCGGCGAGCCCAAGCGAGAGGAAGGACGTGATCACGCGCGCTCCTCCCTCCACGAGCACGGAGCGGATCCCGTCGTCGAACAGCGCCTCGAGCGCCGCGGGCAGATCGACGCCGTCCGGACCCGCCGGCACCACGACGACCGAGACGCCGCGACGACGGAGTTCGGCGCGCCGCTCCTCCGACGAGGCGCTCGTCGTGACGATCGTGGTCACGCCGTCGTCGTCGAGCACTCGGGCGTGATCCGGGATCCGCAGCCGCGCATCCAGCACGATGCGGATCGGCGATGCGCCCGGGACCATCCGGACGGTGAGCTGCGGGTCGTCGGCGAGGATCGTCCCGAGGCCCACGAGCACCGCGTCGCAGGCGGCCCGGAGGGCGTGTGAGGTCCGGCGCTCCTCCACACCGCTGATCCACCGGGCGTCACCGGTCGCCGTGGCGATCCGCCCGTCGATCGTCTGGGCGTACTTCACGACGACGTAGGGGCGCGACGTCCGGACGCGGACCTCACCCAGGAGCGAGGCGACGTCCGGAGGCGGCCCCGCGCCGTCGGCGAGCGGCACCCCCATGGGTGCGTGGTGTCCCATGACGGCCTGCTTCGTCGAGAGGTAGCGGACGTTGCGAGCGTGCGCCGCGGTCGGCAGGCCGACGAGGGCTCGGACCGGGATCCCGCCCGCCTCCAACGCCGCGGCCTTGTCCCGGTTGTTCGACATCAGCCGGACCGAACGGACGCCCAGGGCCCGCAGGCAGGCGGCGACCTCTCCGAAGGTCCGCTCGTCGACCCGGAACCCGAGGTGCTCGTTCGCCTCTGCCGTGTCGAACCCCCGATCCTGCAGCATGTAGGCGCGGAGCTTGTTCGCGAGCCCGATCCCCCGCCCCTCGTGCCCCGTCGAGTAGACGAGCACGCCACGCCCCTCGGCGGCGATGGTCCGGAGTGCATGCCGCAGCTGGACCCCGCAGTCGCAGCGGAGGGAGCCGAGCGAGTCACCCGTCACGCATTCGGAGTGCATCCGGACCAGGACGT
>DASUMC010000071.1:0-7913 GCA_036277855.1 Actinomycetota bacterium | reverse complement strand
GGCTCAGCGCGGAAGCCCGGTCCTCGAAGATCGGGGGGAAGAGCATCGCCGACATCTGCGCGATGCAGGTCAGCGACCTCGCCGACTGGGTCCGGGGCCTCGACGAGTCGTCGGTCGCGCCGCTCCTTGGTGCGCTGCAACTGCTCCTCGACTCGTTCGCGGAGATCGGACTTGGGTACCTCTCGCTCGACCGGCCATCGAGCACGCTGTCCGGGGGGGAGGCACAGCGCACGAAGATGATCCGTCACCTCGGCTCGTCGCTCACCGACGTCACGTACGTCTTCGACGAACCCACGATCGGCCTGCACCCGCACGACGTCCAGCGGATGAACGACCTGCTGCTGCAGCTGCGCGACAAGGGCAACACGGTCCTCGTGGTAGAGCACGACCCGGAGTCGATCGCGATCGCCGACCATATCGTCGACCTCGGTCCCGGCGCCGGGTTGGCGGGCGGCTCCGTTTGCTACGAGGGAGACGTCGAGGGACTGCGAGGGAGTGACACGATCACGGGGCGCCACTTCGACGACCGGGCGGCCCTGAAGGGAACGCTGCGATCGCCTTCGGGTGCGCTGGAGATCCGCGGCGCGACGGCCAACAACTTGCAGAACGTCGACGTCGATATCCCGCTGGGGCTGCTCTGCGTGGTCACCGGCGTCGCCGGCTCCGGCAAGAGCTCGCTGATCCACGGCTCGGTCGCCGGTCAAGACGGAGTCGTGGTCATCGACCAAGGCGCGATCCGCGGCTCACGACGGAGCAACCCGGCGACGTACACCGGGCTGCTGGACGCGATACGCAAGGCGTTCGCCAAGGCCAACGACGTGAAGCCCGCGCTGTTCAGCTCGAACTCCGAGGGCGCTTGCCCCGCCTGCAACGGCGCCGGCCTGATCTACACGGAGCTGGGCTTCATGGACACGGTCGAATCGACCTGCGAGGAGTGCGGGGGGAAGCGATTCCAGGCGTCGGTACTGGAGTACACCTTGGGCGGCCGGAACATCGCCGGGGTGCTGGCGATGTCTGCGGCCGAGGGCGAGGGATTCTTCGACGACGGCGAGGCTCGCACGCCGGCCGCCCATACGATCCTCGAGCGGCTCGTCGACGTCGGGCTCGGCTACCTTTCGCTGGGGCAGCCGCTGACCACCCTGTCCGGGGGCGAGCGGCAGCGGCTCAAGCTGGCCGCCCAGATGGGCGAGAAGGGCGACGTCTACGTCCTCGACGAGCCGACCACCGGCCTCCACCTCGCCGACGTCGAGCAGCTCCTCGCCTTGCTCGACCGACTCGTCGACTCCGGCACGTCGGTCATCGTCATCGAACACCACCAGGCGGTCATGGCTCACGCGGACTGGATCATCGACCTCGGCCCCGGCGCCGGACACGATGGAGGGCGCGTCGTCTTCGAGGGCACGCCCGGCGACCTCGTCGCCGCCCGGTCCACCCTCACCGGGAAGCACCTCGCGGCCTACGTGGGCGGCTGACCCGACCAAGACCCACAAGTCCGTCGAGGTTGCGAGCCTGGACGCCATCGTGATCATCATCGGGCCTCGGCGGCTCAGCCCGGGACCGTCGTTGCCTCCAGATCGGGCAACCAGTGATCTCGTTCCCGCTCGCACCGCCTCGCGGCTGCAGGAGGCTGTTCTCGACGATCAGAGTGTCTCGAGGAACTCGAGCACCGCTTCGCGGAACTCATCGGCGATTGGGGGCGGTGCGTAGTCCAAGATGTCCGTTCCGTGCTCGCCCGTGTCCAACGTGACGACCTGCGTCGGCCTCGGAGCCGTGCGCTCCAAGACGCGCTGGAGGTCGGCCGGCTCGTCGTCGAATGCCCCCGCGATGAACAGCTTCGGCACCGTGACATCATCGACCTGATCGCCAACGGGGACGCCCTGATTCAGGTCGACCCCGGAGACCCAGATGAGCCCATCCGCGTCCAGCCCGCGGCTCAGGGCGTACAGCGATTCCATCGCCCCGAGGCTCGCGCCGCCAACCACGACCGTGCGAGCGCCGGCCTCGCGGAGTCGCTCGACCAGGGACGCCAGGTCCTTCCAGCCGCCCCCGTCGTTGCGCCCGCCCGAGCAGCCGAGATCGCCACCGGGACAGCTTCCTCGGCGGTCGAAGGTCAGGACGCGATACCCCCGCTCGGCGAGCACCCCCCCGAGTCCGAGCCACTGTGATTGGTCTCCGCTCGCGCCCATGTGCGCGAGCACGACGCCAACCTCGCCCGAGCCGAACAACCGACCTTCCAGACGAACACCGTCCTGGCCTCGCACCGAGATCGGCCGGGACATCGCAAGCAGCTCGTCCCCCGACAGCTCGGGGAAGCGTGAGGTCGCGTCCGGTGAGACCATCGGCGAAAGCGAGGCCGGCGTGTGGGTTCCGGGGGGCTCGCCACTGCACCCCGAGAGAACGAGCATCAGGCTTATGGCGACGACACGGCGCGTCCACATGATGAGGGATACGCGGGCGCCGCTCGGCCGGGCTTGAGCCGGGGAGCCTCGCCGCCGACGCGTACCGCACAGGCGGCGCCGAGAGTCCACAACGACCACGTCATCCACGCAGGGGACCACGACTGCTGCCAACAGTGAGACGCTGACGAGATGGCGCCGTTCGTCTTGGTCCCGGGTGCGGGGGGCGAGGGCTGGTATTGGCACAGCGTCGTCGTGGAGCTCCGCGCTCGCGGCCATGAGGGCGTGGCGGTGGAACTGCCCGCCGGCGACGACGGGGCGGGATGGGCCGAGTACGCCGACGCGATCGTGGGTGCCGTCGGCGGGCGGACCGGATCGATCCTCGTGGCGCAGTCGTTGGCCGGCTTCAGCGCCCCGATCGCGTGCGAGCGAGCACCGGTCGAGCTCCTCGTGCTCCTGAACGCCATGATCCCCCTCCCGGGTGAGACCGGCGAGGCCTGGTGGTCCAACACCGGTCAGCGTGAGGCACAGCTCGAGTACCTGGCGGCGATCGGAGTCACCCCAGAGGAGGCACGCGATGACCGTGTCGTGTACTTCCACGACGTCCCAGGGGACGTCCTCGCGGCGGCCGAGCGTCGAGGCGAACCCGAGCAGTCGTGGACGCCGATGGAGCAGCCGTGGCCTCTCGATGCATGGCCGCGAACCCCGACGCGAGTACTGGCGGGACGGGACGATCGCCTGTTCCCCGCTGCGTTCCAGTCGCGAGTCGCCCGGGATCGTCTCGGCCTCGGCCTCGAGACGATCCCGGGCGGCCACCTCGTGGCGTTGAGCGATCCGCGCGGGCTCGTCGACCGGCTCCTCGACGATCCGAGGGTTGCTGGGTGAGCCCGCGCCCGGTTGGAATCGTGTGGCCGTGGACGCGCGACGCCCACACGTGCTCGGCGATCGCGGGGCGCTGCATCGATCTCTGTCGTCCGACTTCGGACCGTGCACATGGCGCCCCTCAAGGAAGACCACTCCATCGCTAACCGAACGTGAAGCAGAACGCCTCGCCGCCGGGCGCCTCGAAGTCGATCTCGAACAGCCGCGATTCGATCGACCCGCGCTGACGAACCAGCTGGTACATGCGCGGGAAGTCGACTTTGCCGGTTCCGTCGGCGCCGACGTCGCTGCCGTGGGCGTCGGTCGCAGGGCGGCCGTCGACGAACACGCGGAATCCGATGGCGGATCCGGGGTCGGCCGGCCCCATCACGAGGTGGACGTCGCGCGCGTGGAACCGAAAGGCGATCCGTGCGTTCGGGGCCTTCGACACGGCCGACTCCGGCCCGATCGTCCACTCCCCCGAGAGGGCCCACTCATTGAGGGCGAGGCGGTCCGGCACCTGGTAGACGCGGCTCTGCTCTGCCGCGATGCCGCCCGGCGACGCGAAACTCAGCGCCTGTTGGAACCCGAGGTAGGTCTCGGGCGACTCGAGGTGCTCCCAATCGGCGGCGGCCTCCGGTCCGATCCCTACCACGTCGACGATCTGGCGATCGGTGTGCCCGGCTCCCGCATCCGCGAGGAGCTGTTGGATCATCTTCTCCGAACGCTCGTAGTCGCCCTCGCCGAATCGGTGATGCCGGATCTTGCCGCCCCCGTCGATGAGGTACAGCGCCGGCCAGTAGTGGTTCGTGAACGCGTTCCACACCGCGTAGTCGCTGTCGAGCGCGATCGGGAACTCCACATGCATCTCGGCAAGCGCGCGGCGCGCGTTCTCGGCGTCGTGCTCGAACGAGAACTCCGGCGTGTGGACGCCGACCACCACGAGGCCCTGATCGGCGTAGTTCTCGAACCACGCTCGCACGTATGGGAGCGTCCGGAGCCAGTTGATGCAGGTGTAGGTGCAGAAATCGACCGCGACGACCTTGCCGCGAAGGGCGTCCGGGGTGAGCGGCGGCGAGTTGAGCCATCCGGTCGCCCCGTCCATCGGTGGGAAGCGTCCCTCGAGCGACAGCCGCGAGCCGAGTCCGAAGATCCGTCCCATCTCTCGTCCTCCGTGTCGGTCAGAAGTGGTCGACGTCGATGGCGGCCCTGGGGCGAACGTCGCGTCGTCGAAGCCCCAGTTCGGGGACGCGGAGCGCCAGATCAGTTTCGCGAACCCTGCGCCAGTCGTGCGTCGCCCTGTGATCGGCGAGCGCCTGAATCGTGGCGAGCTGCACGCCCTGGCTCCGGTCGTCCACGAGCTCCCGGTCTGGCCAGCGCATGGCGGCGACAGGCCGGCGCAGGTCGTCGAGCTCCTCCTGTGGCACGTCGACCTGGAAATGACGGATCTCCTCGGTCATCTGCCTCCCCCCTTTCCCGGCGATCGTGCGACGACCGAAGCTCCGACGCTAGCCCGTTCTCATGACCGAAGGTATCGGCCGATCGCGCGACATCAGGCGCATCCTGCGAGGAGCTTCCCCTGACACGTAGCGTGAACCCACCCACCGAAAGGAGGAGCCATGACGACACCGGAAGAGAACGCGGCGACGGTCCGCGAGTTGATCCAGCGAGTCATGAACGAGGGTGACATCGGGTTCGCCGAGAAGACGCTCTCGGAGGACTACGTCGAGCGCTCGCCGATGCTCGGAGGCACGGCCGACAAGGCGGGCGCGATCGAGATGTTCAACATGATGCGTTCGCAAACCCCCGACATGCGCATCGAGGTCGAGGAGATCATCGCCTCCGGCAACAAGGTGGCGGTCCACAGCACGATGACCGGTACCGACACGCTGGGGTTCATGCCGGGGATGCCCCCGACCGGGAAGCCGTTCAGATTGGACGCGATCGACGTGTTCACGTTCAACGACGCCGGACAGAACACCGAGCACTACGGCGTCTACGACATGATGGGAACCATGGCGCAGCTCGGCCTGATGGACATGCCGGCACCACCGAGCGAGGCTTGAGCCTAGGCGAGGAGGAACCGTCCGGCCGTGAGCCAGTAGTAGACGACGTACGCGCCCGACACCAGGAGCAGGACGGAGCCAACGACGGAGACGACTCGGCCGACCGAGCGAACGCGTGACAGGATCCCGAAGCTGACGATGCCGGCAAGGACCGTGAGCACGCCGAGGGTCGCCGCCATCCCGAGTCCGTACAGCACGAAGGCAAGGACCGCGCTCCCGACCCCGCCGAGCACGACCGCCGTCCCGACCAGGGCCAGGAACAGCGGCAGGGCGCATCCGAGAGAGGCAAGCCCGTAGGCGAGTCCGAACGCCGCGTACCCACGTGTGCTCGAGGTCCCCGCTCCTCGCCCCAGCCTGCTCGCGAACTGTTGGGCGGCATCGAAGGTGATGAGCCTTCCCCCGATCGTCATCCCTCCGACGACGATCAAGACGACACCCACCCCGAGCCCGACCCACGGCAGCAACCGAACGATCAAGGTGGAGGCGAGCGAGAACAGGGCGCCGGTCACACCGAACAGCACCGTGAAGGCACCGGCCACCACGAGACTCACCTTGAGCGAGCGCCTGGTGCGGGCCGCCAGGTCATCCCCGGCCTGCCGGTCGTTCAGGTAGAGACCGAGGTACGCGGGAAGCAGCGCGAAGCCACACGGATTGAAGGCCGCGACGACGCCGAGCAGGAACGCGTACACCCACCAGATGGTGCCTCCCGCTCCGGAGGTGAGACCACCGATCGCTGAGGAGATCCGCTCGACGAAGACCACGGGCGTCCCCCCGTCCGGAGACGAGAACAGTCCTGCCGCCACGGCGACCGCCAGGACGAGCAACGTGATCGCGACCGCGAACCATGCCCCCCGCCGAGATGCCGGACGGGCATCCGAGCTCGTGACCGTGCTCACGCGACCGGAGAGGCGCCTTGAAGGAGCGGCACGATCGCGTCGTGCAGGGCGCTGCTCTCCCCGATGATCGTCGCGCCCGAGCTGACCAGTGGGCCGGGGACGTCGGTCCATATGGCGTCGGGGCCGTACAGGTAGTAGACGTCCCAACTCGGCGCGAAGCTCTTGTCGACGTTCTTCGCGAACCAGTCGCTGGTGGCGGCCTCGTCGTCCCAGACGTGCACGACCCTGGGGTCGGGCAGCACGCGTTGTGACACGTCCGCCGCCTGCTCGGAGCCCCCGTTGAACGGCACCCAGACCGCGTAGACGCGAAGGTTCGATCCTTCGAACCCCTCCAGGATCTCTCTCTGCACCCAACTGGCGCCAGCGAGGCACGTCGTTCAGGTGGGCGAGATCAGCAGGACCAGCCTGACCTTCCCCGAGTCCTCGTTGAACCGCTCCCGAAGGTCGGACACGCCTCCGAGCACCGCGACCTTGTCCGTCCGGGGGGTGGTCTCGGTCTCGGGGCCTTCACTCGACGAGCAGGCCGGGAGCACGAGCACGAGCGCGGCCAGGAGGCCGAACAGCGCGATCGAGGTCCGGATCCGGTTCGACCGAGGGGGGTTCATGAGAAGGCGCACCCAGACCACCTCCGCAGCCCATGGTAGGCCCTGCGAGCCCCGAACTCTGAGCTCGCGCGCGTCAGGGCGCCGTGGGGTTTCCGCCTCCCTCGGCCAGGCGGTCCTGTTCTCCCGGCGGCATCAGCGTCGTCGCCGCCTGCAGGACCGTCGAGCTGCCGAGCGAGCGACTCTGGCTGGTGATGAAGTCCACCACGTCCTTGATCGAGAGGACGTAGACCTTCGGGAAGCGTACGGGGAGCGCGAGACCGAGGCCCGCGAGGCGACGACGACCGCCTCGACCCACTCGTCGATGCCGGCCGCAAGGAGGAGGTTTCGGACCTGCCCCGCCGCGCCCCGAGCCTGTCGCAGGACGTGATCGGCCGGCTTGCCGTTGCTGTAGAGCTGTCCCCGGCGACGGTAGAAGGTGCCCTCCCAGGCCTTCGTCTCGATCGCGAACACACCGGTGGGCCCGATGACGAGATGGTCGACGTCCCCGTGCCCCGTGGAGAGGCCGTGCAGGACCAGGTACGAGGAGGGCAGGCCGGCCAGGGCGTCGGCAACCGCCTCCTCACCGAGGATCTCCCTTCGGAGGCGCTCGGGATCGAGGACGCGGCCCTTCCCCGCCAGGCGTTGCAGGACGACGAGGCGCCCGAGGGCCAGGAAGATCGCCGGCCACCACCACACGCCCATCATCGCGAGCACGGCCGCGGCCGCGGCCGTGGCCGTGGCCGTAAAGACGGCCATCCGCTGGCGCAGCTGCAACCTCAGGAACTCGGCGGGTCTAGGTACCTAGGACTTATCGGCCGGTTGGCGCCGCCGATGAACGCGCAGGCACGCCCCCGTATCCGAACCAGGCGCCGCGAAGATCGGCGGGCCCGACCCGGAGTGCCCTCGGGAGGCTAGACCAGGCCGTTCGTCGTCCAGAATCCGTGGGCCACGGTGGATATGTCCTGCCCATCGATCACGACCTCGCCCACGAGCTCGGTGACCTTCTCGGTCGAGAGTCGGGCGCTCACCGCATCGAGCAAGGCACGGACCTCGCCGTTCAGCTTCTCGGATCGGATCAGCGGCGTGATGTTCTCGGCGTTCTGAAGGTGC